>NZ_ALJG01000300.1 GCF_000286315.1 Paenisporosarcina sp. TG20
CAATAATGGTGTTACTTTTAATGATGTTCTTATCCAGTGCGATTTCAACGGTTTTCCCAATCAACATATCTAATAGACCGACATCTTTTAGACGCAGTCGACGAAATTTTGTCAGTGAACTTGGATCGATGACATCATCTTCTGGCGCCATATCTAAGAAGTATTTAAAGGACATATCGTATTTGGAACGCTCAACTAAGTCCACATCGGATACATCGTGAATAGCTTTTAATAATAGGTATTTGAACATACGGATAGGCGGAATCGCATTCCACCGTTATCTAAACAGTCTTTTGTTTTTAATTCTTCTAGAATAAAGGAAAAATCGACAAGTTCATTCATTTGACGAAGCATATTATCTTTTGGCACGACAAGTTCATAAATCGCCATGTAAGGACTTAGAAGAGGGTTTCTTGGTTTGAAATCACGAGGAACACCACCTGCATTTACTTTATTTTAGTATACCTCAACAAGATGATTTTTTAGATAGAAGGAATTTTTTTGATGTAGCAATATACTAGTTGATTGTAGTGAAAGGCGGCGACTCCAGCCGGAATAGCATGAGCTGAAGACCCTGGACTGAGCGTAGCGAGGGAAGTGGCTGAAGCCATGCCGGCGGAACGCGTCCGCCTGGAACGTAGATCAACGGGTTCCATATAAAAAGCGAGGAAGTGAACAATAGGTCATTCACTTCCTCGCTATGAAATCTTTTTAAGGACTTTTTCAGTGCTCTCCGCACTTTACCGGGTTTTTTTAAGATATACAAAAGTATAGTTTTTTTCGCGGTAGACTTTTGAACTTGGAGTAGCTATGTCTAGCTTCAAACGCCAGTGTCGAGCTAAAATGGGCTTTGTACTTTTCTTAATAAACGAACATTTATGTATAAAATCAATCTTTAGTTCGCAATTTAAGGTTGAAAGTTTGAAAGTTTTTACAAAATAATAAAAAAAGCTAGAAAAAAAGAGAGATTTATTTTATAATTGAATTGTCAGACTACGATAGTCCGACCAAACAATTAGAAAAGGGGATGTCTAAGGCACTCTATTCAAACAACCGAGTCTTTCGTGACTCAATGGTCGTCCGCTAGTCTTCGCCACGAGAACATAAGATGAAGGAGTGTTTCTATACATGAAACCAACTACTGATCGGATGCTCAATCGTATTAAAGACGTGTATATGTACATCCGAGATCACGGAATTGTCACGACACAGGATTTAGTAGATGAATTTGGCATCACTCCTCGCACCGTTCAAAGAGATTTGAACGTGTTAGCCTTTAATGACTTGGTCAGCAGTCCTAGTCGAGGCAGTTGGACAACGACGAACAAACGTGTGAAAATGACATCTTAGATTTTTCCATAGCAACAAAAAGAATGACCAAAGAGTTTGGTCATTCTTTTTGTTTTAAAGCTAGTAATTCAGTTGATGTGAGAGGTCTGTATTCTCCGAGTGCAAGATGTTCATCTAGAGTTAATGTGCCCATCTTCATTCTCTTTAAATAAGTCACTCGTTTTCCTACGGCTTGAAACATTCGTTTCACTTGATGGAATTTCCCTTCCATAATGGTTAATTCTATTTCAGATTCTTCTCCACTTGATAAGATTGTAAGTGTTCCAGGTTTAGTGAAATAACCATCTTCTAGAGTGACACCCTCTTTAAATTTCCGGATATCTTCCTCAGTAACACGACCTTCTATCTTCGCAAAATATAATTTTGGAACATGTTTTTTTGGCGATAACAATTGATGTGATAAGTGACCATCATTTGTCAAAATTAACAACCCTTCAGTATCTTTGTCTAATCGTCCCACTGGAAAAGGTTTAAAATGCTGGTCTAAAGGATCAAGTAAATCAATGACCGTTTCATCATGTTTATCTTCTGTTGCTGAAATGAATCCTGGGGGTTTATTCATCATTAAATAAATAAATTCTGTATAAATTACTTCTTCACCATACACAACGATTTGATCCGCATTAGTATCTACATGCATCGAGACATCTTTCGCGAAAACACCGTTTACTTCAACTGCTTTTGATTTTAACAAAAGCTTTACTTCTTTCCGTGAACCGAAGCCCATATTTGAAAGTAATTTATCTAACCTCATAAACGAACCACCTTAAAGCCCAAATTTTTTCGTGTATTTTGTTAAACGTTCACCAAACAATTTTTGTGCAATTCCTAATCTAATTCCAATCGCACCATAAACAATTCCTCCGACTGAACCCACAATCAAAATAATAAGCAAGGCTCCGAATTTGGATTCTGCTGGCATAATTTGAAGCAATAACATACGAACAATGACAACCACAACCAGCATCACTACATTGATCATTGAAATCAGTAAAATTCTCCGTACTAATAGCTTAGAACGATAATTTTGGGTGCTAACTAAAACAGCGAAATTCATAAAAATAGCGACACTATAACCGATGATAGTCGCTGCAATCGCACCATTTGTTTCCCATATATCAATTAATGGTGTATTCAATGCTAATTTAATCAATAATCCTACAAGTAAGTTTAGAATTATCCATTTCTGCTGATTAATACCTTGTAAAATCGCAGCGGTCACGGGGAATAAACTAAATAGAATAGAAACAGGTAAATAATGAACCAGAATATCGGAACCTATAATACTTGGTTTATAGAAAAAGTGGTACAACTCACTTGCTAATACGGTCATTCCTATTACGGCAGGAAGCGTTAAAAAACACAGTACTTGGAAGGTTTTATCCAAAGTATTAGATAACTGTTTATGTTCATTTAGTGTGAAATATTTAGTAACCAATGGAATTAAAGCCATTGAAAACCCAGTAGCTAGCATGACAGGAATCATCACCAATTTATGTGATTGGAAATTCAATATACCTAAATAAGTACTTGAATTAGCTGCTTGATCCGAGTCACTCATTGCTCGATTAAATGTTAGTAAATCAACAAATTGAAATAATGGATTGGCAATACCTAAAAAGACAACCGGTACAGCATAAACAAGAATTTCTTTATACATATCGGTTAATTTAATGTCGTGTGTGGCAGTTGATTCCTGTAATAAGTGATTGTATTCTGGTTTCTTTTTACGCCAGTAATAATAAAGCACAACAAGTCCGCCAAGTGCACCAATAAAAGCAGAAAATACAGCTACTTGAATAGCTAATTTAGGCGTACCATTTATTACGTTAAGTACCACGTAAGCTCCTGCTAATAAAAATAATATACGTACAATTTGTTCTATTAATTGAGAAACTGCAGTCGGCATCATAAAACTATAGCCTTGGAAAAAACCACGAAGTAAGCTCATAAATGGAACAACAATAAGTGCAAAGCTTACCCACTGAATAACTTCAGTAATATCTTTTACTGAAAATATTTCTTCATTTTTATTAATTGTTAAATTAGCCAACGGTTCAGCGAAGAAATATAAGAATAAAAACGATAAAAAGCCAGTAATGATCATGGTAAATAAGCCAGATTTCAACAATCTTCTACCAGTTTTGTAGTCTCCTAGAGAATTGTATTTGGAAACATATTTTGAAAAAGCTAATGGTGCACCCGAAATTGCAACAGCAAGCATTAAAGTATAAGGAATATAGGCATACTGATAAAGCCCTATATTTTCTTCACCGATCATTGCATAGAAGGGAATGACGTATATAACGCCTATTATTTTCGACAAAAACAAACCAATTGTTAATATGGCTGTTCCTTTAAATAGATTATTTGACATAGCTAACTTCCTGACTTGTAAAATTTGACCCTACAGGATATTTTACCCCTCGGACATGAAAACCACAAATAGTTTATAATTAAGAATAAAATAGAGAAAGTGTGTTTATTAATGTATGACGTTATTGTAATTGGCGGAGGTCCCTCCGGTTTGATGGCAGCCATTGCTGCAGGAGAAATCGGAAAGAAAGTACTTTTATTGGAAAAAGGCAAAAAGCTCGGAAAAAAGTTAGCCATTTCCGGTGGTGGTCGTTGCAATGTAACGAACCGTTTAACTCAAGAAGAAATTGTTAAACACATTCCGGGAAATGGACGATTTTTATATAGTCCGTTCTCAGTTTTTAATAATGAAGACATTATAACCTTTTTTGAAGGTCTTGGTGTTGAATTAAAAGAAGAAGATCATGGTCGTATGTTCCCTGTTTCGAATCGAGCACAAGACGTAGTAGATACAATGATTCGACAGTTGGACAAGTTAGGGGTGGAAGTTCTCTTTGAAAGACCTGTTGCTAGGCTCCTTATGGATGATGAACAAATTCAAGGAGTCCGCTTGAAAAATGGAGAAGAAATTTTATGTAAAGCGGTAGTCCTTGCTGTTGGTGGTAAAGCAGTCCCACAAACTGGCTCCACTGGTGACGGTTATCCTTGGGCAGAACGCGCAGGACATACAGTCACTACTTTATATCCTACTGAAGTTCCATTACTGTCTGATGAGCAATTCATTCGATCGAAGGAACTGCAGGGGTTGGCACTTCGTGATGTAGCTGTGTCTGTTTTAAATAAAAAAGGCAAAGTCCTTGTTACACATCAAATGGATATGTTATTTACCCATTTTGGTCTAAGTGGTCCAGCTATTTTACGTTGTAGTCAGTATGTTGTAAAAGAACGCATGAAGAACGGACAATCTCCAGTTGAAATGGTGATAGACTCTATGCCAGACGAAAATGTTGAATCTCTTTTTCAAATGCTGGTCAAGTTAATGAAAGACGACGCAAAAAAATCAATGAAGAATGTGTGGAAAAGCGTAGTGCCTGAACGTTGGTTATTGTTCTTACTTAATCAAGCAGGGATTGAACCCAATGAAATCGGTGCTAATCTACCAAATGAGAAAGTTAGGGTTTTGGCAGGGATTTTAAAAGCATTTACAATGACAGTAAATGGGACACAACCTATAGAAAAAGCATTTGTAACTGGTGGAGGAATCTCTATTAAAGAAATTGAACCAAAGACAATGGCCTCAAAGAAAAAAAATGGATTGTACTTATGTGGAGAAATTTTAGATATACATGGCTATACAGGTGGATACAATATTACAGCTGCACTCGTAACAGGTAAAATCGCAGGCATGAGTGCTGCACAATATGCAAAAACTATTCCTTATGAACCAGTTCATTACGAATGATTTAAAAGAATGGCGGAGTCACTTTTCTTAAGTGAATTCCTCCCTTTTATTTTGAATTTCTATTCCCCCGTTTTTTTCCATTCGTCTCAAAACGGAGGTCTGCGTTAGATTTCGGGACATTTTATGACAGTCAATTGGCAAGGTATTCCATCATCCAATAGAGTGCCAGTACGAAACAATCTTAAAAAATCAAGTCTGTTGATTAACCAAATATAGGAATATAAGAAGTCCTTCTTCGACAAATTCCCTTTATATTAACTCTAATGTCTGTTCTAAAAAGCGTCGGCTAAAGCTGCGAAATGAAATGGATTGGCTAACGAATTTTTTTACTTGATCGAAAAACCATTTTAGTAACACAAACACGCTTAGAAAGTGCCTTTTACTTCATTCAATTGTAGTAAATTATCTGATTTGTCTCTATCCCAGGGACGCGAATTATTAATTTCACGTTTGATTCTGACACAGGGGGCACGTAGCAAGGTTAGAACTGCACATTACAATATGGTATTATTCGTTTATACTTCTTATTGGAGCTATAAACGAATAAATATTTGTAGGTGTTCATTTAAAGAAAAAAAAGGGAGTTGTGTTTGAAATAGTTAATTTAACTGTTAGTCCGTTAATTATTAGTAATTTAATTGGGAGAAGCCTTGAAGAGATTCCAAATAATCCCAATATATCTGACTTACCTGGCGAGTATGTAAAATTGGTTGCGAAAAATATTAATAAAGTACATTCTGCTTTTCCGATTAATATCCAGCCGCTAGTCTGTAAAAATTGTGGCAAGAAAGACAAATTTGATTTAGGTCTCGTGACGATCAATGTAGAGAAATACAAAATAGATCAGTCGGAAGAAATTGATAAACATATCCAATCTACAGGATATTTCCGTTGTAAGAATTGTAACTCAGCCGGAAAATGGGAGATTTCAAATGAATATAGAATAATGGCAATCTCAGCTTTACTAAGTTTCGACTCTCCATTCCAGGATAGATATACTTTTGGAAAAAACGTACTTTTTGACGGCAGCAGCCATCACTACGCTACGGATGCAGAAGAACATTTACTAAAAAAAATTATGAAATCCAAAGAGGATGCCTACCTGTGGAATCGTCTAGGTAATCTTTATTATAAAGGAAACAGGGCTGATTTAGCAGTTTATGCTTACGAACAATCCATCTCTATCGACCCAATGCAAACCGAATCACGGTATTCCCTTGGAATGATATTAACGCCTATTGACCCAAAGGAAGCGGCTAAACAATATCATTCAATGCTCATTAGTGCTTCCAAATATACTAAATTGAGCGTTTTAGCTTTACGAGATTTGCTTTCCAATGGCCTGCGAGACCTAGTCTATCTCAATTCAATTACAAACGGTGAAATATCATTAATCCCTCCAATGTCCCTTTATCAAGAGCTGCAAATTGATATTGCTACTTCCGAAAACAACTCACTAAACATAATTGAAGGGGACCTTGATTCGGACAATTTGGCATCGTTCTATCCAATTGCAGAAACTTTCATGGGCAAACGAGGAAAGAAACTCCCTAAAGCATTTATGAAAAAGAAAAAGACGAAAAAGAAGGAAAAGAAGCGAAAGAAGAAGTAAACAAGGTACCTGTGTACGTTATAGTCATGTTAAATAAAACAATCATGTTAGTTCAAATAAACAAGATTGTTTTTTTCTTTTGGACAAAACTATATTCTCTGATTTTCTAAAATATCAGCAGATATAGCAAGTCCTCTATAAGGCAGGATTCTGTGTCCGAAAAATCATGAAAGTATAAGTTAATGATTTTTCATATTGACGTGATTTTTGACATAGGGGCATATAAATCCATGGTTATAATTTCTCTAGTTTATAAAGACATAAAGCAGTCTAAATTCCATTCATTTGCTTTCTAAAAGAATTCTTTAGAATATAAAACTATTTAAAAGAAGTCTTAAATCTCCTCCTAACATGGCAGGGGTTGCCGAAATTGTATCTTCGGCAGCTATTTTCTGAGATGAAAGTGACATTTCTTTCATTTACCCAAAACGCAATTCGTCTTCTTATTCAAATTCTACGACTGTGTCAAGATGAAGGGACATGACGGATATCGAATTGAGCAAAATGTTCCATTATAAGAGTCAGTAAAAAGAGAGTACCTGTGCGCACCGAAGCGCAGATACTCTCTTTTGTTTGTCCTACTAACTGGAATACTTCTCTCAATTGTGTGTCCAAAATGTCTCGAAATATAACACAGACGTCCATTTTCATGAGTTTACAAAACAGATTTTGACTAGCGCATGTTGTATACCTCTATGTCCGAAAAAATCATGAAAATAAAAACAATCACAATAGTTCAAATCAACATGAAAGTTTTTGACACAGGAATCAAATTAGCATTATAACTTAAATAAACCCCTGTCACTTATTAAGTGACAGGGGTTGCGGACTATCCGCCATAAACCAAAGCAATTGCGAATGCGATCATTGAAGAAACAAATACACTGATAGCTATCCGCTTATTTGACCTTGTTATTTCAGGATTCCGTAAAATAGTGAAAAGTTTCCAAGAAAACGCGATTACGATAATTACTAGCACTAAATGTATTGGTTCCATTAGCCGACCACAATATTGACTAATCTACCTGGGATGGCAATTAGTTTTTTTATGTTTTGTCCATCAAGCATTTCAATTACTTTTGCATCTTCTAATACTACTTTTTCCAACTCTTCTTTCGATAAATCTTTACTCACAACAATCTTCGTGCGAACTTTACCATTAAATTGAACGACTAATTCTATTTCGTTTTCCACTAACTTGGATTCATCAAATGTTGGCCATGACACATACGAAATCGTCTCACTACCTCCAAGTTTTTCCCATAACTCCTCCGCCAAATGTGGAGTAAGTGGAGCTAGGAGTTGAACAAATCCTTTTGCGTATTCAACTGGAATTTGTGGCGTTTTATATGCTTCATTAATAAATACCATCATTTGAGAAATCGCAGTGTTGAAACGAATGCCTTCATAATCTTCTGTCACTTTTTTTACAGTTTGATGGTAGACTTTATCAAGTTCTCCATCATTAGAATCAACAAATTTGCTACTTACAGAACCATCTTCATTAATAAATAAACGCCAAATGCGATCTAAGAAACGACGAGCTCCGTCTAAGCCATTTTCAGACCAAGCAATGGATGCGTCAAGAGGTCCCATAAACATTTCATATAAACGTAGCGTATCTGCACCATGACTTTCAACGATGTCGTCAGGATTTACTACATTCCCTTTAGATTTAGACATTTTTTCGTTATTTTCTCCTAAAATCATGCCTTGGTTAAATAACTTTTGGAAAGGCTCTTTTGTTTGAAGAACCCCTATGTCATATAACACTTTGTGCCAGAATCGAGCATATAACAAGTGAAGAACTGCATGCTCGGCCCCTCCAATATATATATCAACTGGCAACCAACGTTTTATTAATTCAGGATCCGCAAGCGCTTGATCGTTCTTTGGATCTAAGAAACGTAGATAATACCAACAGCTACCTGCCCAGTTTGGCATCGTATTCGTCTCCCTGCGACCTTTCATGCCTGTTTTCGGATCAATAACATTAACCCATTCCTCAATTTTAGCTAATGGTGATTCACCAGTACCGCTTGGTTTTATATCTGTTGCTTTCGGTAAAATCAATGGTAGTTCAGCTTCATCAATTGCTTGAGTTGTGCCATCTTCCCAGTGGATAATTGGAATGGGTTCGCCCCAATAACGTTGGCGGCTAAATAACCAGTCACGAAGACGATACGTAATCTTCTTTTCACCAGTGCCATTTTCTTCAAACCAAGCAATTGCTTTTTCAATTGCTTCTGTTTTCTCTAGACCATTTAAGAAATCCGAGTTCACATGTTTACCTTCACCAGCGTATGCTTCTTTTGCTATATCGCCACCTGCTACTACTTCAATGATTGGTAGTTCGAATTGCTTGGCAAATTCGTAATCACGATCATCATGTGCTGGTACTGCCATAATTGCTCCAGTACCATATGTAGCTAGAACATAGTCAGCAATCCAAATAGGCATTTTCTCACCATTAACTGGATTCAAAGCATAAGCACCCGTAAACACACCAGTTTTAAATTTGGCTAAATCAGTACGTTCCAAGTCACTTTTCATTTTTACAGAATTGATATAACTTGCTACATCTTTGCCTTGTTCTTCCGTAGTAATGTCTTTTACTAAGGCATGTTCTGGGGCAAGAACAGCATACGTAGCACCAAAGATTGTATCAGGACGCGTTGTAAATGCACTGAATGATTTATCAGTTCCAGCCACTTTAAATGTAAGCTGTGCACCTTCTGAGCGCCCTACCCAGTTACGTTGCATGTCTTTAATACTTTCTGGCCAATCCAATTCATCTAAATCTTCTATTAAGCGATCTGCATAAGCTGTAATTTTAAGCATCCATTGTTTCATTGGACGTTTTTCAACGGGATGTCCACCACGTTCTGACTTGCCATCAATGACCTCTTCGTTTGCAAGAACTGTTCCAAGAGCAGGGCACCAGTTTACAGCAATTTCATCAATATAAGCTAGTCCCTTTTTATGAAGTTGTATGAAAATCCATTGCGTCCATTTGTAATAAGATGGATCTGTGGTATTGATTTCTCGATCCCAATCATACGAAAATCCAAGCTCCTGAATTTGACGTTTAAAGGTTGCAATGTTTTTCGCAGTAAATTCAGCAGGATCATTTCCTGTATCTAATGCATACTGCTCTGCAGGCAATCCAAATGCATCCCAACCCATTGGATGTAACACATTATATCCTTGACTACGTTTAAAGCGACTTATAATATCTGTGGCTGTATAGCCTTCTGGATGACCTACGTGCAACCCTGCTCCAGACGGAAATGGAAACATATCAAGCGCATAAAACTTTGGTTTTGTAATATCTTCACCAGTTTTAAACGTGCTATTTTTTTCCCAGTGAGCTTGCCATTTTTTTTCGATTAACTGATGATTAAAATTCATGTTTTTTTCCTCCTTATGAAAAAAAACTCTCGTCCCATAGTCAAAAGACTAAGGGACGAGAGTTTATATACTCCCGCGGTACCACCCAAATTAGCAATAAATTTGCTCAACTTGTTTCCTTATCGCGGAAAACGGCATTGGTTACTTTTACTTTCACCACTGCAGACTCCAAGGCGAGTTCGATAAATGTGTTACCGACTTCCACCACCCGTCAGTTCTCTATAAAACACAAATTTATGTACTATTCCTTTTCACAGCCTCACACTATTATTTTTTATTGTAATCGAAGTTTTAAAAAAGTACAAGCGTTATTGAACGGTATATCCACCATCTAGAACTACTGCCTGCCCCGTCATCCCTTTCGCTGCATCACTTGATAAGAACATAGCCAAATCAGCTACCTCTTTTACTTCAAGTAAACGTCTTTGAGGGACTAATGGGTAAATAACATCTTCAAGAACGGATTCCAATGGTACTTTGCGAGTTATCGCAAGATCTTGCAATTGATTTCTTACAAGTGGTGTATCTACATAACCTGGGCAAATGGCATTAACAGTAATACCATCAGTAGCAGTTTCAAGTGCGGATACCTTTGTCAAACCAATAACACCGTGCTTCGCAGAATTATATGCTGCTTTCCCAGCAAAACCTACTAAGCCATTAATTGAAGCCATGTTGATAATACGACCGAACCCTTGCTTCCTCATTTGTGGTAAAACATTTTTCGTGGCGATAAAAGGAGCAGTTAGCATAATTTTTATTAGTAATTCAAAACGTTCAGTTGGGAAATCTTCTAACATCGCAACATGTTGCATTCCTGCGTTATTAATTAAAATGTCTAGTCGTCCAAAATGTGCGATTGTTTCTTCAATTGATTGAACAATATCACTTTCAATCGTTACGTCACATTTCAACCCAATTGTATTTGATCCAAGTAATTCTGCTGCTTCTTTAACTTTTTCTTCATTCAAATCAGTCAACACAACTTTAGCACCTGCTTGAGCAAACTCTCGAGCAATTTCAAGTCCAATGCCTTGTGCTGCACCTGTAATGAATAACACTTTATCTTTTACCATTTTATGTCCCTCCATAGAAAAACATTGATTTCACCCACATGGTGCACCTTATGTTTTTTATTTATTCAAATTCATACCTTTTAATTAGTGAAAAAAATCAGCCGCACTTAGCGGCTGAATTCTATTAATTAATTCCAAAGCCAAACGAGAATAATATAATCGCAATAATTACGCCGATGACTGGCGTCACAACTGTTGTTGCTGCTACTGCCCAATATGCTTGACTATATTTTTCACCAGCAATGGAGTGAATGGTCGTAACAACATAACCATTGTGCGGAAGTGAATCAAGTGCACCAGATGAAATCGCTACAACACGGTGTAACGCTTCTGGGTTAACGCCTGCATCAAGATAGCCAGGTGCTAATAATGGTAAGGCAATGGCTTGCCCACCAGAAGCAGATCCGGTCATTCCGGCAATAACTGAAACCGCTACGGCCGCACCGATTAGAGGAGAACCAGGAATGTTCGTCATTGCTTCAACTGCTACACCGAATGCTGGAACTGATTTTGCAACTCCACCAAAACCAACTACGGCAGCAGTGTTACCGATGGCGATGATTGCCCCAACAGTACCCGCTGATATTGCCTCCCAAGGCGCTTTAAAGTATTTCCAGCTGACGATAAATGTTGCAATTATACCACCTAGTAATGCTACGATTAGTGCGGATTGTTTTAATGTGTCATGGAAGTAAAATGAAATAATTAGGACAACTACTAAAGGAATCATAGCTAAGAAAGGATTCGGCAATGGACGTTCTACATCGAATGTAGGGTCTGTTTCACGATCCACAAAACGTTCACCTTTATTAACTGCTTTTGAAATAATTTTCTTCAACCACCAATAGCCAAAGACAGCCATAAATACAGCAACTATTATACTAACTTCCCAGCCCGCAGTGTGCGTAGTCCCTAAAAATTCAATTGGAATCCAGTTTTGAATTTCAGGTGATCCTGCAGAAGTCATTGTGAATGTTACGGAACCAAGCGCTAAAGTCGCTGGAATAAAGCGACGTGGTAAATCTGCTTGTTTGAATAAAGAGATAGCCATAGGGTAAACGGAGAATGCGACGACAAACAAACTCACGCCACCGTATGTTAAGACAGCACATGCAAGGACGATTGCGAGCACCGCAAACTTCATTCCCAATTTGCCAACAAACCATTTTGCTACTGCATCAGCAGCCCCACTGTCTTCCATTACTTTTCCAAAAACAGCACCCAGTAAGAACATTAAGTACCAGGCTAAAATGAAAGAAGTAAAGCCTGTCATGTAACTTGTTACAAAGTTTGGTGCTCCTGCTTCAACTAATTGAGGAAATAGTGGCAACCCACTCATGACTGCAACAAATAAAGCAGATATTGGACCACCAATTAAAATATTAACGCCTTTCAAAGTTAAGGTAATTAGTAAAGCTAGACCTCCTACAAGGCCAATCATACCTAACACAATACTAGTATCCATGAACAAATTTCCCCCGAAATTGTATTAGACGTTTTAGTTTTTAAAACTGGACATTTTCTTTTACATCCTCAATGTTTAAAGAAGCTCCTGTAGAATCAATGACGTCTTGAACAGTGAATCCTTCGAATACTTCTTTTAAAACCAGTCCAGTTGACGTTACTTCTATTAACGCTCGTTCTGTAATTATTTTATTGACAACGTTTTTCCCAGTTAAAGGCAAATCACATTGTTTTTTTATTTTCGCTGAACCATCTTTCGCAACGTGATCCATAATAACTATAATTTTCTTGGCACCATGGACTAAATCCATTGCACCACCCATACCTTTAATCATTTTTCCTGGAATCATCCAGTTCGCAAGATCACCCGTCTCTGAAACTTCCATGCCACCTAAAATGGCAACATCCACGTGGCCTCCGCGAATCATCGCAAAAGATTCAGCACTAGTGAAAAATGCAGATCCAGGAATGGTAGTTACCGTTTCTTTACCTGCGTTAATTAAGTCTGGATCAACTTCGTTTTCAGTGGGATATGGTCCTATACCTAACAGTCCATTTTCCGATTGAAGAACTACTGTTTTATTAGGTGAAATATAGTTAGCAATTAATGTAGGCATCCCTATTCCTAAGTTTACGTAGTCTCCGTCTTCAATTTCTTGTTCAGCTCGAATGGCAATTCGTTCTCTAGCATTTATTTTTCCCATGTTGTTTGTCTCCTCCTGTCTTATGAACGAGTCGTTAAACGTTCAATTCGTTTTTCTTGTGCTGCTTGTAGTAGTCCTTGCACATAAATGCTTGGTGTATGAATCGAGTGTGGATCCAAGTCGCCCGTTTCCACAATTTCTTCTACTTCTGCAATTGTGAATTTCCCTGCAGCCGCCATCAACGGATTAAAGTTTTGCGCTGTTTTGTTATAGACAAGATTTCCAAACTTATCAGCTTTCGCTGCGCGGATAAGTGCAAAGTCAGCACGTAATGCTTCCTCAAGAACATATTCTTTACCATCAAATACACGAATTTCTTTTCCATCTGCAACACTTGTTCCAACGCCAGCAGGAGTAAAGAATGCTGGAATCCCGGCGCCACCTGCACGAACTTTTTCAGCTAAAGTACCTTGCGGTGTCAACTCAACTTCGATTTCACCAGATAATACTTGACGTTCAAACTCTTTATTTTCACCAACATATGAACCAATCATTTTCTTAATTTGTCTATTTTTTAATAACAGTCCTAGACCCCAATCGTCAATTCCACAGTTATTAGAAATAATAGTTAAATCTTTTACTCCTTTATCGACTAATGCAAGAATTAATTTTTCTGGAATACCTACTAATCCAAAACCACCAACCATTAAAGTCATGCCATCTTGAATTTGTTGTACAGCCTCTTCTGCAGAAGAATAAATTGGCTTCATTAACGTTTCCTCCTTATAAGAACTTCGTTTAATATAAAAGCGCTTTCAATAGCTATTAAATCAGAAATGGAATTGTCACGCAATAGCAATTGTGACAACATATTGTCACAACACACCGATTAGTATTCCGAAATACTGGACTATTTGTTTTCTGTACCGGTATTTTCCCTATTTCTTAACAAATACATAATCCGAATTTACGGAAACTAGTCCGATTTCCTGGAAATTAGGTCATAAGTTGTGTTTTTTTATTTTTTCATAAAGAGTGGAACGACTCAGACCTAATTGTTTCGCTACTACACTTTTATCTTTTTCATCTTCTAATAATTCTTGAATCATTGAACACTCAAGATTATCGATAGCTTCTTGCAATTTCACAAATTTTTTATGCTCTCTTTTACGTGCTTGTTTTAATTGATCTGGCAAAGCAGATGGTTCAATTGTTTCATTTTCTGCTAAATATACAGCTGCTTGAATCACATTTTGCAGTTCGCGAACGTTTCCTGGCCAATGATAGTTTTGTAGATACTCTCTTGTTTTGCTTGCAAGTATGAGTCTACGTTTACCTACTTTTAATAGATATTGTTGTAAAAATGTATTTGACAGTTCTGTAAAGTCTTCCATACGCTCTCGCAACGGGGGAATGCGAAGCGTAATGGCTTGTATTCGATAGTAAAGATCTTCTCGAAATCTGCCTTGTTCAATTAACTGCTTTAGCGGTCGATTGGTTGATGCAAGTAAACGAACATTTACTTGTATGTTCATATGTGAGCCAATTGGTTCAATCTCTCCTTCTTGAATTGCACGAAGAAGTTTTGCTTGAATCGTGAGTGGCATAGCACCTATTTCATCAATAAACAACGTCCCTTTATCCGCTAATTCAAACCGACCTTTTCTATGATCTTTCTTGGAATCATCATAAGAGCCAAATAGCTCTGCTTCTAACAATTCTGCTGGTATAGCTGCACAATTGATTTTCACAAATGGCAAATCTCTTCGTTCTGATTGTTCATGGATACTATGTGCAAATAGTTCTTTTCCGGTTCCGCTTTCTCCTTCTATCAAGACGGATAAATCGCTTGGGGCAATCATTTGAATCGTCTCTTTTATCGAACGAATTGCTAGGGAAGATCCTTTAATATCTGCGAATCCATACGATTTACGAGTGGTCATTTGGATTTTGTCCATAGTTGTCCTTACATGAGAACTTAAATTTTTCCAATCAGTCATATCACGAAAAACAACACTTCCGAATGCACCAACAATTTCTCCATCGACAATTAAAGGTACGCGATTCGCAAGCATATATGTTCCTTTAATATAATGTGGAGAAGCGACGTCGGTAATTCCTGATTTAATGACTTCCGCCATCTTAGTGTTTTCAATAACTTTTTCTACTAGTTGACCTATTGCTTCATCCCGTGATACTTCTAAAAATCGACAGTAATCTTCATTGATATAAAGAATACGAGACTCTTTATCAACCACGACAAACCACTGAAAAGCATTTTCAAGTATTTGTGCAAGGACCGACTCTGGTAAATGTTGAAAGACAGATTTCATTTTCCTCACCCCAATTTTACATTTCGTTCTTTTCTATCTTCCCAAACTATTCGTAATTATGCAAAATAAAAGAAGAGTACTTTGCACTTAACGGGTTCGGTTTAGGGAGAGGAAAAAACCAAACAGTAACCCAAATGTATGCCGAATTAACAGCGTTATCACCACAGATAAAACGATTTAATTTGCAAGCAAAAAGCGCTTGAATCGAATAAATTCAAGCGTTTTTAACATCTATTTTCTTTTATTATTAAAATAATTTACGCTTTAGATTAAACAGTTTTCAATGTAGATTTGCTTATCTGTTAATCATAATCGTTGAGCAGGTGTGGCAATTACTTTATTTACCCTATTAGTTGTATCGCAAATTTAACAAAAGTTGAAGATGTTCTGAGAATGGTGTGGGACCTTGGTCATTAAGCCAAAGGTATCGTTAGATGATGCTTTTGGCTTTTCTAAGTGGTAGGTCATAAAGCAAACTTGGAATAATGGCTAAAGCCATGAAACAAGTTAAAATTAAAAACATCGCTGTCATCCCATATGTATCTACTAATACTCCTCCCACAAATGGACCAAACATGCGTCCTATTGTCGCAGTACTATTTACAATCCCTTGATAGAACCCCGCTCTTCCTTTTGGTGCTAATTGACTAGCTAAAGTAGGAACAGCTGGCCAAACAAACACCTCACCGATTGTTAAAATTACCATCGCAGCAACAAACATTGAAAATGCTTGCGCGTAGCTAACGACTACGAAGGATATCATCATGATCACAATACCTAAAACAAGTTGAGCTTTAATACGATGTTCCAGTCTTTTGACGATTGGTTGGATAAGGGGTTGGGCTGCTAAGATTAGGAAACCGTTAATTGTCCATAACAAACTATATTGCTTTAATGTAATTCCTAATTCTTGTGTATAGGTGGCAATTGTCGTCTGCCACTGAACATACACTAGCCAACAAATTAAATAACCACTTGTTACGATTAGTAGAGCATAAAAAGGTGCTTTATGCCGGATTTTTCTTCCTTCATTAATAACTGAAGTTTGCATATCTGGGGCAATATTAAACTTACGATAACCCAAAAGTGCAATGAAGAAGAACACAACATACATACCTAAGTTAGCTAAAAAAATATAATCAAAACTATAGTCAGCTATAATTCCCGCAATTGCAGGTCCAATAGCAACACCCAAATTTTGAGCGAGGTAAATTACATTAAACGCTTTTCGTCCTCCTTCAGGCCATGCAGTACCGACCATTGCATACATACTTGGAAAGACTATTCCTCCGCTAAACCCCATTACTGTTAAAAACCATACATAATGTGGCCAACCATGCCAAATTGTTAGGCCCGCTAAAGCAATTATTGTTATAATAATTCCAAGCATTATTGATTTATAACCACCAATACGATCGAATAAATAACCACCAAGCAAATTTCCAATGATAGCAGCTCCAGCATTTGCCATCAATACCAAGCCTGCAATAGATAAGCTTTTCCCTAAATGGCCATGTAGGTAAATTGTATTTAAAGGCCATAAAAATGAGCTACCAGTGACATTAACAAGCATTCCAATTATTAGTAGCCATACTATTTTTGGCATGACAAATCCTCCATAATTTCAAACTCTCAAAATAGTGTATACTTTTTAATACATTCCGACAATATCTCTTTATTAATAGATAGTATTTTACATAATCGAAAATTTCGTCCTTTTATGTTTATTTATGTGCACTATCTATTTTAACGACCAATTTCCCAGGAAATACAGTTAACTTATTTAATAACATTACAGTTAAGGTGGCAAATTATATGATAATTGATCCCATACTCCCGTTTGTAAAGACATTATTGAAAAAAACAATTTCAACAGGTGATACCGTTGTAGATGCAACAGCCGGAAATGGCCACGATACTTTATTTCTTGCACAATTAGTCGGTTCGTCAGGACATGTGTATGCTTTTGATATTCAAAAAACGGCAGTTGATGCTACTCTATTGCGATTAGGTGACTTACGAAATCATACAACAGTTATTCAAACAGGTCATGAATCAATATCGAAATTTGTAACGAAAGAAATATCAGTTGCTGTATTTAACCTCGGTTATTTGCCAGGTTCAGACCACTCGATCATAACCCGTCCTGCAACAACGATTGAAGCAATCGAAGGTAGTCTTCACTTACTAAAAGTTGGCGGACTCATTGTCCTAGTCGTATATCACGGTCATGAAGGAGGTAATTTAGAACGAGATGCTTTGCTAGATTATGTCAAAACACTCTCTCAATCTACTTTTCAGGTGTTAAAATACGAGTTTATTAATCAAAAAAATAATCCACCGTTTGTTTTGGCGATTGAAAAAATTAAACAGAATTATAATGATAAGCAAAATCTTTTGCATCATAGTTTTGGTTAGTCTCGAAAGAAGCTTCATCCCTATGGACTAGGTTAAATGATTTACTAACGATTTCATATGTAAAAGGCGATTCATTTCTGTGGAGAAAATTTACTCATGTTTTCATCAATTTAAGTAGCCTATGAGACGTGTTTGATTGAAAACAACCCATTTTGATTGATATGACAGCCTAATTGAACGATAAACCACTCATTTTGATTGATAAACATGCCAAATTGATCGATTCACTTTTCCCAAACCAAAAAAACTCAAAAAAGTGCCCCATTAAAACAAAATCACTAGCTACGCTACTGAGACACTCGATGTCTTCTTTTCCAACAGAAGCGTAGCGCAAACAAAGCAAATAACCCCGCTTCGAACATAATTCGGATCCCATCTGTTAACTAGCCTATGAGACGTGATAGAACGATAAATTTTTGTTATAGAGCGTGTTCAAAAAGCCAT
>NZ_ALJG01000301.1 GCF_000286315.1 Paenisporosarcina sp. TG20
AAAACTGCCGAAAGTCGGGTTAGTGGGCTATATCAACCTATGGAAGGTTCTATGAAGTTCCAAGGTCAAGAAATTTTGACGATTAAACCTTATAACAGGACAGCTCTTGGAATTGCCCGTGCATTCCAAAATATTGCTCTATTTGCTCATATGTCAGTTTTAGATAATCTTAAACTAGGTAGACATGTTCACATGAAATCGGGCCTTTTTGCAGGTGGTATGTATTGGGGTGCTGCTCAAAAAGAAGAAGTTGAGCACAGACATGCAGTGGAAGAAGTGATTGAATTTCTCGAAATGCAGGATATACGTAACGTTCCTGTAGGGACATTACCATACGGACTCCAAAAACGAGTAGAGGTAGGAAGAGCACTCGCTCTTAATCCAAAAATGATTTTACTAGATGAGCCAATGGCAGGAATGAACAGTAGTGAAAAAGCAGATATGGCTCGCTATATTATTGATATGCATGAAATCAAAGGCATGACAGTTGTTTTAATAGAACACGATATGGGCGTGATTATGGACTTATCTCATCATATAGCAGTACTAGATTTCGGGAAATTAATTGGTTTTGGCACACCAGAAGAAATTCAAAATAATCCAGAAGTAATTAAAGCTTATTTAGGAGAAGAAGAAACTGTTTAAAAGGAGGCAATGAAAAATGACTGAAAAAACGTTGCCGCAACTACTGCTAAATAATGCGGAAAATAAAGGTAATGAAGTTGCAATGAGACAAAAGTACTTGGGTATTTGGAATAAAATAACATGGTCTTCCTACTTTGTAAATGTAAAACAACTTGCTTTAGGACTTGTTCAATCGTTAGATTTTAAGCAGGGAGACAAGTTGGCTATTATTGGAGAAAATAAACCGCAATGGCTTTTTGCTGAATTAGCTGCACAAAGTGTTGGAGGAATTGCAGTTGGTGTTTACCAAGAATCTACACCTTCCGAATTAGTTTATATGTTGAATCATTGCGATGCGAAAGTTGTTATCGCTGAAGACCAAGAACTAGTTGATAGATTACTAAGTATTGAAGGAGAAATACCTAACATTACTAAGATTATCTACTATAAATCTAAAGGCATGAGAAAATACAATCATCCTAAGTTAATAGATATAGCGGATGTACAAGAGTTGGGCAAAGACTTTGATGACAACAATTCTGCTGAGTTCCAAAAGCATATTGTCAAAAGTAAGGCTAACGACACAGCGATTATTGCATATACCTCTGGAACAATTGGAGAGCCAAAAGGAGTACTTTTGACACATCAAAATTTAATCTCTGTAGCGGATTATATGGTGGAAATTGAACCAGTTAAAAAAGGTGATGACTATCTTTCTTTTCTTCCTCTAGCATGGATTGGGGAACAAGTAATGAATGTGACTATGTCCATTTGTCATGGGATCACTATCAACTTTCCTGAAGAAACATCAACAGTTGAGGGTGATTTAAGGGAAATTGGTCCGCATGTGATATTTGCTCCACCTAGAATGTATGAAAATATTCTCTCTAAGTTCAAATTGCGTATTCAGGGATCTACCGGTCTTAAAAAGGTTGTTTACAATTTATTCAAACCTTACGGTGAAGAAATGGCTAAAGCAAAACTTCATAATAATCCGGTATCTTTAGGGACTAAGGTAATGTTTACGATTGGAGATTATTTAATCTTCAGTGCAATTCGAGATCACTTAGGTTTAGCAAGGGTAAAAAGTGCTTATATTGGAGGCGGTTCCATTGGAAGAGAAGTACTTGAATTTTTCCATGGAATAGGTGTTAACTTAAAGCAAACATATGGCTCTGCTGAGTTATCAGGAATTGCCTTTGCGCATCGTAATGGAGATATTAACTTGGAGAGCGTTGGTGTACCTCTTCCACATACAGAAGTTAAAATATCTGAGCAAGGTGAGATTTTAGTCAAAAGTCCAGGTCTTTTCCAAGGATATTATAAGGATGAAGCTACAACTCAACAAACTCTTAACGATGGTTGGATGCATATGGGTGATGCAGGATACATTGGTGAAGATGGTCATCTTTATGTAATTGATCGTATGGACGATGTTTTCTATTCATCAGAAGGTGAAAAGATCTCTCCAGCGTATATTGAAAATAAAATAAAACTTAGTCCTTATGTTCGTGAAGCGGTAGTTATAGGAAAAGATCGTCCAAATATCGTTGCCATGGTTAATATTGACTTGGATAACGTAGGTAGATGGGCGGAGAAAAACCAATTTGTGTACACACAATATTCTGATCTTGTTCAAATTCCGGAAGTTGTTTATCTTATTGATAAAGAACTAGATTCAATTATGAAAACATTACCTAAAAGGCTACAAGTGAAGGAAATTATTCTACTTCAAAAAGAACTAAGTACAGCTGATCAAGAATTAACAAGACTTCGGAAAGTTAGAAGAAACTTTGTTATTGAAAAGTACCAAGATACTATAGAAGATCTTTATGGATCAGGTAGTAAAGTAAACGGTGAAACAACAACAAATCAAGTTAAAGGACTGGAGGTGACCTAAACAATGACATTTTTCTTTCAAATGCTTATAACAGGGGTTGTTGTTGGTAGTATTTACGCTCTAGTTGCTCTTGGCTTTGTTCTAATTTATAAGGCAAGTGATGCCTTAAATTTTGCTAATGGAGAATTTGTTTTAATAGGATCCTATATTTGTCTTATGCTAGTGACCATTTACAAAATACCATTTGTTATTGCTTTCATACTAACCCTGGTGTTCAATGCTTTGTTAGGGATGGCGGTTGAAAGGGTTGTTCTAAGGCCATTAATAAATGCACCAGTCATATCTGTCATTATGGCGACGATTGGTTTGTCTAGTTTATTAGCAGGCGTAGTTCACATGATTTGGGGACACCAAACTAAATCATTCCCACCTATTTTCTCGTCTGAATTAATTCAGTTTTGGGGAATTATCATTTCTCCAGTTTATTTATGGTCATTCTTTATTGTCCTATTTTTACTAGGTGTGTTTACAATATTCTTCAAGAAATCAAAAATGGGACTTGCAATGCGTGCTGTTGCTGATGACCAAATGGCTGCGTTATCGATGGGGATTAGTGTTAAATCGGTATATGCAATCACATGGGGAATCGCTGCGCTAGTTGCTGCAGTAGGTGGGGTTCTATTAGGTAACATTAATGGAGTAGACGCTTCTATGGCAACAATTGGTTTAACTGTTCTCCCGGTTGTTATTTTAGGGGGACTAGATAGTATTCCAGGTGCAATTGTTGGAGGCTTCATAATTGGTATTTTGCAAAGCTTATCTGTAGGTTATCTACAGCCGATTTTAGGTGGAGGTATAAAGGAAGTAATACCATTTATCGTTGTAATAATTATCTTAATGATTAAACCATATGGTCTCTTTGGTAAGGGTGGAATTGAAAGGGTGTGAGTGAATGAAGAATCCATTTGTCATGGAATCCGGAAATTACAAAACGAGTTACACGAAAGACATGGCTTTGTACAGGAATCCCCGGGTGAAAAGAAGGATGCTAATTATAGTCATTTTACTATTTTTGATTCCCTTATTTGCTTCTAATTATGTGATTGGGTTAGCCACTTTATGTGCTATTGCTGTAATTGGAGCTATAGGTTTAAATATTTTAACTGGATTTACTGGTCAAATATCAGTAGGAGTGGGCGCGTTTTTAGCAGTAGGGGGTTATACTTCAGCCATATTTACAACAACATATGGATTGAGTTTTTGGATTTCGCTGCCACTTGCAGGATTAATTACTGCAATCATCGGTGGTTTGTTCGGAATTCCATCTCTTAGGCTGAAAGGTTTATATTTAGCCATTGCGACATTGGCAGCTCAAGTAATCATTCTATGGGTCATTGGGAACTGGGAAAGTGTAACTGGCGGTGGATCTGGGATGGTACTGGAACGCCCATCTATTGGTGGATTCTCGTTTTATGACCAAAACAGTTATTACTATCTGTGCTTGGTTGTTGCAGTTTTGACAACGATTTATGCGCTAAATTTATTTAGAACTAGGACGGGCCGTGCATTCTTAGCCGTACGTGATCGAGATGTAGCAGCACAAATTATGGGGATTAACTTATTTAGTTACAAAGTTATGTCATTCGCTATTAGCTCATTCATAGTTGGTATTGCAGGAGCGCTACTAGCTCACTACACAATGATTGTTACTGTAGAGCTTTATAGTATTCAAGTTTCTATTCAGTATTTAGCTATGATTTTAGTAGGTGGTTTAGGAAGTGTGTTTGGTGCAATATTAGGTGCTGTGTTTATTACCTTATTACCAGTAGGACTAGGTTATATGGTGGAATATCTAACAATGTTTATACCAGATGCATATTCATTACTTTCTTCATTCCGTGAATTTGTTTTTGGATTGGTACTAATTTTATTCTTAGTATTTGAACCAGGTGGCTTAGTAAACATTTGGAATAATATTAAAAACTACTTCAAATTATGGCCATTTTCTACTAAAGAATAAGTTGTTCATTAGATTGACTTCTAAAATCTCTTCATGAGATTTTTAAGTATAGATAAAACAAGGGGGTATTTATTTGTTTAAGAAAAAGTTAAGTTTCGTATTGGTTAGTCTGGTACTACTTCTTGGTATACTTGCAGCTTGTGGGGATGAGGGTGCAGAACCTACTGGTGATGGTGAAAAAGTAATTAAAATCGGTGGATTATTTGATGAAACAGGGGCTACTGGCGATGTAGGCGCACCATATGCTGAAGGAGAACGAGCGTATTTTGAGTACATTAACTCTAAAGGCGGAGTAAATGGCTATAAGGTTGATTTTATTGGTGAAGATTATGCTTACGATACAAGCCGTGCTCAACAAGTTTATCAAAGCTTAAGAGACCGACATGAAGTGGCAGCTGTTCTTGGATGGGGTACAGCAGATACAGAAGCGCTAAGAAAACAAATTATCAATGACAAAATTCCGTTTTTCTCAGCTTCGTATTCTGAAAACTTAAAAGATACAGGTAGTGAAAGTGGTTATAATTACTTGACTGCAGCAAGCTATTCAGATCAAGGTCGAGCAATTCTTGAGTGGATTGAAGAAAATCATAAAGGCGATTCACCTGCAAAAGTGGCTTTAGTTTATCATAAAGGTCATCCTTTCAGTGAATCTCCAATTCAAGATATTAAAGACTATGCAACAGAAAATCTAGCAGGCGTTGTGGAAATTACACCAGATATTTTAATTGAACTTGGTGATACAAACCCACTGACTACGCTACAAACATGGGAACAAAATAATGAAGCACCAGATTATACAATTATTAACTATACATGGGGTCAAACAAGAAACGTTGTACGTGATGCGACATCTTTAGGCTGGGATGATACTCAATTTATGGGGTTAAACTGGACTGCTGGTGAAGGTCTAATACCTGCTGGAGCAGATAACCAACAATGGGTTGATGCTTTAGATGGCTTTATTGGAGTAGTAACACATGCTTTCCCTACTGAAGACCTGCCAGGTATGGAACCAATTATTGAATATTTAGATTCAAAAGGTAAAACTGTAGAGGATATAAACCAAAAGTTCGTTCAAGGTTGGGCAACGGCAAGTATTATGGCAGAAGCGATAGGTATTGCGATCGATCAAACAGATGGTGGCGATATTAAGGGTACAGATATTAAAGCTGCAATTGAAACAATTGATAATTTCGATTTACAGGGATTAGCTGCAGATGTTTCTTTCGCTCCTGATGACCATTCGGGTACTGACAAAATCCGTTTAGGTCAACTTAAAGATGGCGAGTGGGAAATAATTACAGAGTACTTTGGTATTAGCGATAAATAATTCTTGATAGAGGGGACATTTTGTTCTAGTGTCCCTCTATATTTTTAAATTAAGGAGGTTGACATATGCTCCGTCTTAGTAATATCGAAGTTGCTTATTCGAAAATTATATTAGTTTTAAAAGGAATGTCTCTTGAAGTTCCAGAAGGTAAAATTGTTGCTCTTTTGGGTAGCAACGGAGCAGGCAAATCAACAACGTTGAAAGCTATATCCGGTTTATTAAGTAAAGAAAATGGTCAAGTTACAAGTGGTGTAATAGAGTTCCAAGGGCAAAAAATTAATGGAATTGATCCAGATCAAATTGTGAAGAGTGGAATCTTTCAGTGTATTGAAGGCAGGAGGGTTTTTAAACATTTAACTGTTGAAGAAAACCTAATGGCTGGTGCTTATACAAGAAAAGATCGAAACAAAATTCCTAGTGATTTGGAAAGAGTCTACCACTACTTTCCAAAGTTGAAGGCATTAAGAAATAAAGCATCAGGTTTACTATCTGGTGGAGAGCAGCAGATGTTAGCTATAGGCAGAGGGATTATGGCAAAACCAAAATTACTTCTACTAGATGAGCCTTCACTGGGAACTGCACCTTTACTTGTAAAAGAGATTTTCCAAAATATTAAACAAATTAATAAGGAAGAGGGAATGTCTATTCTTGTCGTTGAGCAAAACGCAAATGTAGCATTATCCATTGCTGATTATGGTTATATTATGGAAAATGGAAGAATTGCATTAGAGGGACCTGTCGATTCATTATTAGCTAATGAAGAAGTCCGCGAATTTTATCTGGGGATGAATGATAAAGGTAAAAAGAGTTTCCATGAAGGGAAATCATATAAAAAGAAAGTACGATTCGTTTAGTACGGGTTTTCTACTTTTTTAACTTTCTTAGAACTGCACTGCAAATTATAAAAAATAAAAAATCCAGTAACTGTTATAGTTGCTGGATATTTTTGTTTTTTTAAATGTAGTATTAAATAGCTTGGTCGTAAAGAAAGATTACTGGAACAATATTTTTAAAACTTTCCCTTAAACAGTATCATAAAAAGGTTGTGTTATAATACAATATAAAATATAATTACTGTTATATAACAAAAAGAGGGGCGATACTGTGATTGAACGAAATGGTTTAAAAATTGAAAGTGAATTTTATCAGTTTGTTGAAGAAGAAGCATTACCAGGTAGCGAGATTTCAAGTGAAACATTCTGGTCAGGATTTAGTCAGCTTATTGCGGAAATGGGTCCAAAAAACCGAAAACTATTAACAATTAGAAATGAACTTCAGGAAAAAATTGATCAGTGGCATAACCAAAATAATTGGTCTGAAAATCGTGGAATGTATGAGGCGTTCTTACGACAAATTGGTTACTGGGAACCTAAAAGGGATTCCTTTAAAATTTCAACCGAAAATGTAGATAATGAAATTGCCCTTCAGGCAGGACCGCAGCTAGTCGTTCCCGTCAATAACGCACGCTATGCAATTAATGCAGCAAATGCTAGGTGGGGAAGCTTGTATGATGCTCTTTACGGAACTGATGTGATTAGTGAAAAAAATGGTGCCGAGATAGGGTCTACCTACAATCCAGTTAGAGGACAAAAAGTTGTTGAGTTTGCACGTGAATTTTTAGATCAAATTGCTCCTTTAGAAAAGGGGTCACACGCTCAATCGACTGAATATCGAATTGAACAGAATCAACTAGTCATTGTTCAAGGTAGCGTGCAAACTGGTCTGCGTGAACCATCGAAATTTATTGGATTTAATGGTGACAAGGCTTCACCAACAGCAATTCTGCTAAACAACAATGGCTTGCATGTAGAGGTTCAATTAGATAGACAGCACCCAGTTGGAAAGACAGATTTAGCAGGAGTAAAAGATCTATTAATTGAATCTGCGTTAACAACCATTATGGACTGCGAGGATTCGGTAACGGCGGTCGATGCAGAAGATAAGGTATTGGTGTATCGAAATTGGCTTGGTCTTATGAATGGAACCCTTACGGCAACATTTAAAAAAGGTGAACTTGATATAACAAGGAAGTTAAATGCTGACAGAAAGTATCACGCAGTAAGTGGAAATGAACTTACTTTACGCGGCCGCTCACTATTACTCGTACGAAATGTTGGTCATTTAATGACAACGAATATGGTTTTGGACCAACAAAATCAGGAAGTTCCTGAAGGTATAATAGATACAGTGATCACCAGTTTATTAGCAAAGCATGACCTTTTAGGGAGAGGGAATCTGAACAATTCTGATAAAGGTTCTGTTTATATTGTAAAACCTAAAATGCATGGTTCACCAGAAGTTGCATTTGCCAATGAGTTGTTTAATAAGGTAGAAGATCTTTTAGGGCTTGAACGCTATACTGTAAAAATTGGTGTAATGGATGAAGAGCGAAGAACTTCTTTAAATCTTGAAAACTGTATACGTGAAGTAAAAGAACGAATTGTTTTTATCAATACAGGTTTTTTGGATCGTACAGGAGATGAAATCCATACCTCAATGCAGGCTGGACCAGTTATACGTAAGAATGAGATGAAAAATTCCATTTGGCTACAATCATATGAAAAGTCGAATGTAGATACAGGTTTAACCTGCGGATTGCAAGGACGTGCCCAAATAG
Source organism: Paenisporosarcina sp. TG20 (assembly GCF_000286315.1). Lineage (GTDB taxonomy): Bacteria > Bacillota > Bacilli > Bacillales_A > Planococcaceae > Paenisporosarcina. The sequence continues at coordinate 8,432 of NZ_ALJG01000301.1, forward strand.
GTAAAGGGATGTGGGCAATGCCGGATCGTATGAAAGATATGTTGGACCAGAAAATCGGTCATTTACAAGCAGGAGGAAATACAGCCTGGGTACCATCTCCAACGGCAGCTACTTTGCACGCTTTACACTACCATCAGTTGCTTGTTACGAGTGTTCAAGAAAGACTGAAACACGAAATTCAAGACAGAACTGATGACATTTTAACGTTGCCATTAGCTACAGACAGATGGTCAACTAGTGATATTCAACAAGAACTCGACAACAATGCGCAAGGGCTTCTTGGTTACGTGGTTCGTTGGGTTGAACATGGCATCGACTGTTCAAAAGTTCCTGATATTCATAATGTTGGGTTAATGGAAGATCGAGCAACACTTCGGATTTCAAGTCAACATATGACGAATTGGCTTCATCATGGCATCTGTACAGAAGAGCAAATAATGGAAACGTTAAAGCGAATGGCCAAAGTTGTTGATGACCAAAACAGTGCTGATCCACTATATCAACCCATGTCAACTGATTTTGATCGTTCTATTGCATTCCAAGCAGCTAGAGAGCTTGTTTTTGAAGGGGAAAGTCAGCCAAGTGGCTACACTGAGCCTATTTTACATCGTCGACGTCAAGAATTTAAGGCAAGTAGATATGCTACAAAAGGGTAATTAATAATAACCATAAATAAATAAAAATTTAATAAAAAGTATGCAACTGTTATAAAACAGTTGCATATAATTAATTACTGTTATATATTAGAATTATAAAAAATAAATGGAGGTATTTAAATGACATTACAACAATCTGAAACGCCAGGAAGAGAAATGATTGAGAGATGGATCAATCAAAATGTTGAGGTAGGAAAGTCTAGTGAAGAGCTTGAAAAAACACTTTTTGTTTATGGGAATGAAGCACACAGCTTATCTAAAACATCAACAGGAGAGTGGGTTATAGAACCACAAGCAGTTTCTCAAGTAGTAGTCTTTAGAAAAGAAGAACAAGTGGAACAAATTAATATGTGCCGAGCTTGCGGATTGGATTACTCAAGTTTTAAAGAAGCGATTCAATGTTGTGCATATCTTGAATAAATTTTTTTAACTCGTCTGTTATATAACAAACAATATATTTGATGTATGTGTTATAACAAAATTATAAAAAGGGAGAGAATAAAATGACAAATCGAAAATTGCAAGCTGAACAATTAACGGAAAGTTGGAATCAAGATCGCTGGAATGGAGTAGAACGTCCATACACAGCTGAAGAAGTAGTGAAGTTAAGGGGATCAGTCGTAGTTGAACAAACACTTGCAACTTTAGGGGCTAATCGTTTATGGGATCTTGTTAACACAGAAGACTATGTAAATGCACTTGGAGCACTGACAGGAAATCAAGCAATGCAACAAGTTAAAGCAGGGTTAAAAGCAATTTACTTAAGTGGATGGCAAGTTGCCGCAGATGCCAATCTATCAGGTCACATGTATCCAGACCAAAGCTTATATCCTAGTAATAGCGTACCCCAGGTAGTAAAAAGAATTAACCAAACGTTACAACGTGCTGATCAAATTCAGCAAGCAGAAGGAAAAGGAGATACTTATTGGTACGCTCCAATTGTTGCAGATATGGAAGCCGGTTTTGGTGGAACGCTTAACGTATTTGAATTAACTAAATCGATGATTGAAGCAGGCGCTGGTGGTGTTCATTTAGAAGATCAGTTATCATCTGAAAAGAAATGTGGTCACTTAGGCGGGAAGGTATTACTTCCTACTCAAACAGCAGTACGCAACTTGATTGCAGCACGTTTAGCTGCTGACGTAATGGGTGTACCAACAATCATCATTGCTCGTACAGATGCAAATGCAGCAAATCTAATAACAAGTGATGTTGATCCGTATGACCGCCAATTTATTACAGGAGAACGCACGCCAGAAGGATTCTATCATACAAATGATGGTATTGATCAAGCGATCTCTCGTGGCCTTGCTTATGCTCCATATGCAGATCTTATCTGGTGTGAAACATCTGAGCCAAGTATTGAAGAAGCACAAAAGTTTGCTGATGCGATTCACGCAAAATTCCCTGGCAAGCTTCTAGCATACAATTGCTCACCATCGTTTAATTGGAAAAAGAAACTAGACCAAGAAACGATTGCAAGTTTCCAACAACAGCTAGGTAAAATGGGATACAAATTCCAATTCGTTACACTAGCAGGATTCCATGTTCTTAACTACGGAATGTTCGATCTTGCTAAACGCTATAAAGAGTCAGGAATGGCAGCATATTCAGAGTTACAAGAAGCAGAGTTCGCTGCTGAAGAAAGTGGCTATACAGCAACTCGACATCAACGTGAAGTAGGAACAGGTTACTTTGACGAGGTGTCACTTGTTATTTCAGGTGGAACATCATCTACTACTGCTTTAAAAGGTTCGACTGAAGCCGAGCAGTTTCAAAAAGAAAAATTAGAAGTTTAATAGTAATAGAGTTGAAATGATATTGTGTATTAGCCTTTTCTTGAGAATACTTCGAGAAAGGGCTAATTTTTTGATGTTTTACTGTTCCGTTCGACCAAAGCTTTCATGGCTAATGAAGATATACTTATTTGAGTGACAATTTTTAATAGATTTTAGAGTTTTCCGTGAGAAGTGAAGAAAATAGCGTTATTTTTTCAACTGATTTACTAAATACATAGAGTATTATCAACGAATATTTAGGTGAGCGTTTGCTCAGTTGGAAAATTTGGTGTCCAAGTTGGAATTTTTGGCTTCCAAGTTGGAAAAATACGAGTCCAAGTTGGAAAAATCACACTCTAAGTTGGAATAGATAAAATATGGAAATGCTTTCGGTGCTTTTTCAGAAGACTATAAGTAGGATAGCGTTCCCAATTCTTGTGATATAAACAAACATGATTGAAGTGATTTGCCTTTGTTGTCCATTAAAATGATTGTGTTTGACTTACACTAAATATCAAAAAAGCTAAACGCATTATCTGGTGAAAAATTCATTCTCCCTCTAGCATTTTGAAACTAAATCGAATAGTATCATATCTAATAATCTATTTTGAAAAGGCATATTTGCTTGGAGGAGGAGACATATGAAGAGGGATATAGATGCACAACTACAGCAATATAAGGCACAACGAATAAATCGAGGTTGTTTATTAATTCGTTGTCTTGATCAGCCAGGTATCATTGCGGCTACTTCACGCTTTTTATTTCAATACAATGCAAATATTATTGAGTCTAGCCAGTATTCAACAAATCACGAAAGAGGTAACTTTTTTATACGCATCGAATTTGATTGTCCATCCCTCCCAGATCAAAAGGAAGAAATGAAAACTAGATTCTTATCAATAGCAGAGAATTTCTCAATGGAGTGGAAAATGACGTTTCCGTCAGAAGTGAAACGTATGGCTATTTTTGTCTCAAAGGATCTCCACTGTATTCGAGAGCTTCTCTTTGAATGGCAAAGTGGTGATCTAATGACTGAAATCGTTTTAGTTATTAGTAATCATGAGGATGCTAGAGAGTTGGTAGAGAGCTTTGACATTCCTTTCGTTTATATCCCAACTGGTCTAGATAATCGCGAAGACGTAGAAAGTAAGCAATTGAAATTACTAGAAGATTATGCAGTAGAATTGATTGTGTTAGCTCGCTATATGCAAATATTAACTCCAACATTTGTAGAAGCTAACCCAAATCGAATCATTAATATTCATCATTCCTTCTTACCTGCCTTTGTTGGCGCACGTCCGTATAATCGTGCGTACCAAAGAGGGGTTAAGTTAATAGGAGCCACTTCTCATTACGTCACGAATGATTTAGATGAGGGTCCAATCATTGAACAGGATACGATGCGTGTTGATCATAGAGATAATATCGAAGGGATGAAAAAAATTGGTCGTTCTATTGAGCGTAGCGTACTAGCACGATCTGTTAAATGGCATCTGGAGGATCGAATAATTGTTGATGGCAATAAAACAATTGTGTTCTAAAAATTGTATGAAAAAAGGTTGATTCATAAAGAATCAACCTTTTTTCTACTACTCTTCTTTTTTCTTCTTAATAGCTTTTTGTAATCGTTCGAACCTCCGTACATCAGCTTTCCTAATCGGAATTGGCTCTTTCTTTAGCAGCTTGCTAATCGAAATAATTAGTAGAAGCAGCAATACTGTAAATGGCAAAGCTGAAATTAGCGAAGCAGTCTGGAGTGCACGAAGTCCACCTGCAAATAACAGTACACCTGCAATTGCTGACATTAAGAAGCCCCAAACTAGTTTAGCGAATAATGGTGGGACATGGCTACCGTTAGTTGTCATACTAGCCAAGATGTATGTTGCTGAATCGGCAGATGTGACAAGGAACGTGAAAATTAAAATAATCGATAATACCGATAAAATCGTCGTTAACGGCAACTGTAAAAACGTTTCGAAGAGAGCTGATGTCAAATCAACGTTGACAGCTTCCGCGATTTTAGTCTGTTTATTCAAATCAAACCACAGAGCTGTACCGCCGAACACTGCAATCCAAAGGCAAGCAATAGCCGGTGGAATGACCATGACACCAATGATAAATTCTCGAATTGTACGTCCTCTAGAAACGCGGGCTACGAATGCACCGACAAATGGAGACCATGCAATTGCCCACGCCCAGTAGAAAATTGTCCAGTCCCTAACCCATGTTCCTTGTTGATAAGGTTGTAGTCTAAGGCTGTATTGTATGAAATTGGTGAAATAATCGCCAATTGCTAGCGTGAATGTTTCAAGAATAAATACTGTAGGGCCAGCAATAAAAACAAACGCCATTAATATAAGTGCAACTATTAGATTGAGATTACTGAGATAGCGAATTCCTTTGTCTAATCCAGTAGAAGATGAAGCCATATAGGCAATAAATATTATGAGTATGATGATAAGTTGGATGAAAAACGATGTTCCCGTATTAAAAACGGCATCCAATCCACCATTAATTTGCAAAATCCCAAGTCCTAATGAGGTTGCGATTCCCATAACAGTTGCTACTACGGCAAATGTATCGATAGTCGCTTTGACTGAACGGTTTGTTCCTGTTACAGGTTCTAACGCTGTGGACACAAGACCATTCTGCTTTTTGCGATATTGCATAAATCCCATGACTAAGCCAACGATTGCAAAAACCGACCATTGACTAACTCCCCAATGGAAGAAAGAATAACCCATTGCGACCCGAGCAGCTTGTTGAGTCTGAGCTTCCACTTCAGGAATTGGTGATGTGAAAAAATGACTCATTGGTTCTGCAATACCCCAAAACACGAGTCCTACCCCAAAACCAGCAGAGAAAAGCATGGCAATCCATGTAAAGAACGAAAACTCCGGTCGTTCCTCATCGCCTCCAAGTCTAATCGTTCCATATTTGCTAATAGCTAAGCAAATTAAAAAAACAATAATAATGAAGACTGCCAATAAAAAGAACCAACCAAAATTGACCGTTGTAAAAGTAAATAGTGAGTCTGCAACTGCCCCAAACTTTTTAGGAATTGCTGCACCCAAAATTACTAGTATTAAGATTACAACCGCTGAAATTGTAAATACTGGATTTTTCCAAATATCCTTATTCAGCAAAATCCCCTCCTTTTTAAAACATTTTTCTATTATACATAAGGTTTATGAGCATGTACATTATATTGGGTTATCCTAAATGATACCATTTCTGATATACGTTGCTTAAAATGACCTCTCTACTTTTAAGCATGTGTCTTTAAGAAGAATTACAATCTACCTTCAAAAAATATAGATACCCTTAAAAAAGACCAGTATTTTAAATATAAAAAGCTGCCTTTACGGATGGCAGCTTTCAGTATGTATACTTAATCAACCATTAAAAATTAGGTAAAAGGCTATAAAGTATCCAATAATGATTAAAAGAGAAGGGATCATGTAAGAAAGTGTGGACTTGACTTTATTGCGCATTAAAGAAAGAGTGATTAATACGGATAGTCCAGTCACTGTCATTGCCGTAATTTCATGTAATGGAGCAACGACTGCGAAAATAGGATTTCTCGTATATATGATGTCGGTCCCCACTAGTATTAACAAGTTAAAAATATTACTTCCAAGGATTGAACCGATAGCAAGATTAACATTTCTGAGTCTTAATGCAATTAATACGGCAACTGCTTCGGGTAATGAGGTTGTAGCTGCCATGAGAAAACTGCCAATGAAAGTTGAACCAATTCCTGTGATATCTGCAATAGTATCTCCTGAAACCGATAACAAAGTTCCTGTTATCATAATAATAATCGCTGCTATAAAAAAGGTGAAAAGGGCTCGCAGTAGTGATGGTGTAGACTTGGAATTCTCTTTCACTTTCTCTCCGAAATCAAGAGCCATAACTTGATTGTCAGTTAATTCAGTCGTAACTCTGCTTATCACAAACATACCTGCACCATAAATAAACACAATTAACAGTGAATCAGCACCAATCCAAAGAACCGTATACTCTGACTTTTGTAACAAAGCCACAAGAGTCATGGCGGATAGAGTTAGACCAAGTCCTGCTGTATACATGTGTCCAGGACTCGCTAGTTCAAACAATCGTTTTTTTCTATAATAAAGATCAAAGCAAGCAATAATAAATATGTTAAACATGTTCGAACCTAATAAATTTCCTACTGCAATATCTGGATTATTAATTACAATTGAAGAAATGCTCGTCGTAAACTCTGGTAATGAAGTAGCTCCTCCTAGCAACAATGTTCCAACCAAAAAGCCACCAAGAGAAGTTTTTTTACTTAAAATATCAGCACTATTGGACAATTCAATTGCTGCTAAAACCGTAATAATTGCTGCTAATCCAAAAATTATAAAGACCATTTCCTACCCCCTTTTGCAACACGGGAAATCCTCCGAAAATAACCACGTATCTTATAATTTTATTAAGGAGTAGTCTATTTCATTACAATTAAAAGCAAAAACTTTAAAAAGGAAATTTATTTCTTGTAATGGTTATGCAAGAGTTCTAATGCTGTGCCTTGTTTAACAAATATAATCGTTGGATAAACTTCCAACAATTAAACTATAATATATGTTCATGTTTATAGGGATTATTAATTTCTTCAAACAAATAGGGGTGTGAGAAAAGTAGATGCCAGTATTAGATTTGGACGGAATCGATTTATATTACAACGTTAAGGGAAGTGGAGTCCCAACCACCGTTATTAACTTCTATTAATTTTGAGTACCAACTAAATGAACTATCTCGTGATTATCAAGTTATCACTTTTGATATTAGAGGCCATGGAAGGAGTGGGTATTCAAATAGCCCTATTACCTATTCTTTGATTGCTAAAGATATCGTGAAATTATTGGACACTTTGGAAGTTGATAAAGCACTCATATGTGGATATTCTACTGGAGGAACCATTGTCATGGAATTTTTGCTAACTTATGCTAACCGAGCATTAGGTGGGGTTTCGATAAGTGGAATGTCTGAAGTGAGAGACAAATATCTAATGAGAAAAATTAATGTAGCAAGATCCATATCGAATAAAGGAGCAATTTCATTTCTTTCTCTATGTGTTTCAAGCGGCAATGCTAATAATCTTCATATGTGTAAAAACCTAACCAGAGAGGCTAAAAAAGACGATGCCAGAAACATCGAGCAGTATTACAAAAATAGTATGTACTATAATTGTACAGCCCAGCTTGTGAATATCAGGCTGCCTGTATTACTGGTTTATGGAGCAAAGGATAATCTCTTCCATCCATATGCAAAGATATTACAAAGAAATCTTGCATTTAATCATTTGAAGTTTATTAAAAATGTGGGTCATCAGATACCAACAAAAGCTCCTAAAGAGTTGAATGAAATGATAAGTCAGTTTATAAATACGAATAACATGCAAGTTAGTGGAGTGTAATTATTTTTTCTTGTTGATTAATAGAAAGTGGTTCAAGTTTAATTTTAATAAGAAAGCAGCCGAAGATGCAATTTCGGCTGCTCATTTCACTTACTAAAGAGAGTTTTGTATTCATACATTCGTGATGACTTCATTGTTAACATCAATGAAATATTGACTAAAAAACTCCAATTGATTTTTACTGTTGATGTCTTGTGAAAATAATGGGATATAGATTAGTTGTTGTCGTGAAAATGTTGCCTCAATCAATTGAGTATACTTCTTTTCATGTTTTTTTCGTTCTAGAAAAAAAGCTCCATCTATTTCATCTGGCAAAACTTTATTGATAATCAAGGTATTGATATGAATATGATATTTTTGTAGTAATTCAATTGCTTTTTCCGTTTCTAAGATTGGAAGCCGCTCTGGATTCAACACAAAGATAAAACCCGTCTCTTTTTCATTGAGTAGAATGTCCCTTGCTTTAGAGAATCGATCTTGTCTAGTTTTTAACACTTCATAAATAGGATCTTCAACTGGCTCACCATCGTTTAATAGTGCAGCATAATTTTCGTTAGTTTTCTTGCGTTTTTCTAGCAAACCATTAATCCATACCCCCATTAATTCTGGCAATGTAAGAAGGCGAATGGTATGGCCTGTAGGGGCGGTATCAAAAACCAACTTATCAAAGTTGGTTCTTTCTTCCAATATAATTGATATCAGCTTATCAAATAATGCGGCTTCATCAGCTCCAGGAGAAGCTTTAGCCGTATCTAGTTGACGATGAACTTCTTCCATCATACTAGAATGCACAATTCCCTTGATATTCTCTTTAACCCCTTTAATATAAGAAGCTGTTTCAATTTCTGGATCAATTTCAAGTGCATATAGGTTTCTAGCTATTTCAACGGTTTTTCCGCCAATTTTCCGGTTGAAAATATCACCAACATTATGTGCTGGATCAGTTGAGACTAAAAGCGTTCGGTTTCCTTGCCTGGCTGATTTCCATGCAATAGCAGCTGCCGAAGTTGATTTCCCAACACCACCTTTGCCACCTACGAAAATAATACTTTTATTTAAAACTTCCATAGCCATTCTCCTTTATATAAGCTCGTCCTAACAACAACGAATACCAGTCATGGGTGATTTCTCCATTCCCATTCTTAAGTGCCAATCATGAAACTTCTCAATCATGTAGGGGTAAAGCTCAAGCGTATAGTAATAAACGGGATTAGGAATACCAATCATCTCTGAATAGAGTAATAGAAGAAATAAATCATCTTCATCTCGTAATTCCCGTGCAATTTCCTGGCGATGGGGCATGCTCAATACTTCTTCATAAAAACAAATTAGTTTTTTTATTTTATCAAGTATCATTGTTATCACCTTTTCTAAATTATATATATTTTCATAGAGATGTTTAATGTTTAAAATAGCTAAGTTCTAATGGCGATGCCTCGTGTTGAGGCGTTTTTAGCCTTTGTTCCATTGTGCGCTCCACTGCGGGTTCTCACCTGTCCCGCTAAAAGCATGAGCTGAAGTCCCCGCAGGAACGCAGTGAGGTCACTGAAAAAGTTCCTACAATTCAATAAATCGAGATTAATCTCAATTTTTTATTTGGAGAAAGGCTTCTTTTTATTTATACAGTAGAAGTCTTCTGCGACCTATTTTCCATATTTTATCTATTCCAACTTGGAACGTGATTTTTCCAACTTGGAGTCTCAAAATTCCAACTTGGCTGTCCATTTTTCCAACTTGGATGCCAAATTTTCCAACTGAGCATCTGCTCAATAAGATTTCCAGTATAAAAGCACCGAATATTATCAATTGACTGGCAAGATAATGTATTGTCTTCATTTTTTGTTGGAATTTCTTAAAAACATTTAAAAAGACACCTATAATTGTCTTTATAATTTACAAACGACCTAGAAGTCCGAGACGATACAGTGTGTAACTATAAAAACTGTACTGTATTAGATGTATCCACATGGTTATGCAGAACCAGCGTAGGCACGTTTCAAGTGGTAGCCGAACCGCTGAAGAGGGTATTATAGGGAATACTCAATCCTGTCTTATACTGGTAGACTTTTTCAGTGGGCTCAACGCGTCCGTATGTTTCTGCATCGCTAGGCTAGCTTCGAAACATGAAAGTGCGTTGTAACGAAAATCATACCGAAAACCAAAGTTGATACTGACTGTGACTCTCTTAAAGGACCGGGCGTACTTTGCCCGGTTTTTCTTAAAACATAAGAAAGTTTATAACTATAAAGAGTCAAGAAC
>NZ_ALJG01000302.1 GCF_000286315.1 Paenisporosarcina sp. TG20
GAGCGAAAATCAACTTTGTTCAGATTTTATTACTAGATTTTTTATTATGAAATTGACTCAATCCATTATAATTTAATTTCTATAATAGGATTAAAGGATTTACAAAATGAATCTCGAATATTAAAGTAATGAATGACTATTCATAAGAGAAGAGGTGTCTGTATTGACGACATATGAAACAGTGACTATTGAAAAGAATGACAGACTAGCTACTTTGACGCTAAACCGACCTCGAAGCATGAACGCGATGAATGGGACCATGATGAGAGAAATCGCAGAAGCTTTAGAGTGGTTACATGATGAGAAAGATGTGAAAGTACTAATTATTAAAGGAGAAGGACGGGCTTTTTCTGCTGGTGGTGATATAAAAGCGATGCTAGATCCAGAAAGTCCAATGGATATTGACTCGGTAATGGGAGATGTTTCTAGATTAGCAAAAGCTCTTTATACACTTCCTTTAATAACAATTGCATCAGTTCATGGTGCAGCAGCAGGGTTAGGCTTTAGCATAGTCCTTGGCTGTGATATTGTAATTGCTGAAGAAAATAGTAAACTTGCCATGAACTTCATCGGAATTGGTTTAGTTCCTGATGGAGCGGGACATTTCTTTCTAAAAGAGCGTGTAGGGATCCCTAAAGCTAAACAGCTTATTTGGTCAGGAAAAGTATTGAATGGCCACGAAGCATTAGGCTTAGGGCTAATTGATGAAATAACTGCTGAAGGAAAAGCTTTGGAGCATGCTGAAGTGACTGCTGCGAAGTTCTTAACATCTCCAGTGAAAGCGATGATTGCTTCGAAGAATATTTTACATACACAAAATGTTCATGAGTTAGAGCGTGTATTGGCACTTGAAAGTTCTTCCCAATCCGCAATGCGTCATTCGAAAGATCACTTAGAGGGTATTCAAGCATTTGTCGAAAAACGAAAGCCTAATTTTATAGGGGAATAAAGTAAAAGTCTGCTATTGCAAAATATTGCAATAGCAGACTTTTTTAAATTAAGAATAGATCATACAAGATAGTCAGGTCTAACACTAATTTTTCTTCTTAATTCATTTAGAAACGTGAGGCCTTTAATGCTTACCCTAAGTGTTCTTTATTAACTGTGAAATAGAATCAGTCTTCCAGAAGTATTAACCAAGCGATGAGTCTGATGTGCAAAGCCTTTTTCTTCAATCATTTCTTGTCCTTTTATTTTTGCTTCTTCTACTGAAGCAAATTCCCACGTTTCTTCTACAAGTAATTTTCCTGTCTGTTCTATTACTGTAAATTTATAAGGTTCCATAAATGTCCAACCTTTCTGAAATAAATATAAATTCATTATACTATTTATCGGGTTAAAAAAGTAGTTTGTAAAGTTAACTTTACATTTATAATGGAAATAAAGTACGCTTTAATAGGAGTTGTTAAGGAGAGCTATTCGATGGAAAACTTTATAAAAGAAAAAAGGATTGAGATCAATATGACGCAAGACGATCTCTCAGTAAAACTAGATGTCTCAAGACAAACCATTATTTCATTAGAAAAAGGACGATACAATCCATCAATCATTTTGGCATTTAAATTATCTAATTTATTTAATTGTAAAATCGAAGACTTGTTCGTTTATGAAAAGCTTGATAAAGATGAATGAAAGTTTTGATATTTAATGAATTTGTTAAAATTATCCGTATAAGATGTCTTACTTAAGAAATAGGATAGTTGGTGAGAAGAAATTCTAAGGAGTGAAAACATGGCTTTAAAAATTGAACATGTGACAAGGAGATTTGGTGATTTCACAGCTGTTAAAGATTTATCTATGATTGTTGAGCAAGGTAGTATGTATGGTTTTTTAGGAGCGAATGGTGCTGGAAAAACAACGACGTTTCGTATGATTCTAGGATTACTGGATGCAACGGAGGGTTCAATCACTTGGAATGGAAAACCAATTACCTATGCAAATAGATCGCATATCGGTTATTTACCTGAAGAACGCGGCTTGTATCCGAAAATGAATGTAGAAGATCAGTTGGTGTATTTAGGACAGCTTCGCGGCATGAAGAAGACCGGTGCTAAAAATGCAGTGAATCAGTGGTTAGAAAAATTTGAAGTTAAACACTATGCACAAAAGAAGGTAGAAGAATTATCAAAAGGGAATCAACAAAAAATTCAACTTATCGCATCACTAGTACATAAGCCCTCCCTAATTATATTAGATGAACCATTTAGTGGTCTCGATCCTGTGAATGTGGAAATGTTGAAAAAGGCCATCTTGGATATTCAAAAAGAAGGAGCAACAATTGTGTTCTCTAGCCATCGCATGGATCATGTAGAAGAATTATGTGACCAATTGTGCATTATGCACCATGGAGAAGCTATAGTCAGCGGATCTTTACGTGAAGTTAAGCGGGGATTCGGACGTCAAAATGTTCGGTTAAAAGCTGACTTTGATCTGACATTCTTAGGGGAACTAGAAGGCGTAAATTCATTTCAACCTTCAATAGAAGGTGGACTTTTCCAAATTTCAGATGAACGAATAGCACATGAGTTATTACGTACAGCATTAACTAGAGGTGATATTCGCTATTTTGCAATTGAAGAACCATCCCTTCAAGATATCTTTATTGAAAAGGTGGGAAAAGAGTATGCTTGATTTTTGGACGATTTTTAGTCAATCATTTTGGACTAAAGCAAAAACTAAATCATTCATTATAACGACATTAATTGTAGTAGCCGGGATTTTTTTGATGTCTAACCTATCTGGAATCATATCAAAGGTCCAAGAAGTAGGAGTTTTTGGTGATGATGTAGATGTAAATACGGTTTATCTAGTGGAGGATAGCAGTAATTTAGGCGTACAACTGGAGCAACAACTAGATCAGCTTAATAGTGATATAAAAGTAAAAGTTACGACCAATTCGATGGATGAGTTGGAGCAGCAAATTAATGATGAGAAAATTTCAATTTTCTTAGTATTAGCATTGGACAATACAAATACCATCCAAGCAACTTATACATCAAAAAATGCCAATGATTTTGATCAACCGATGATGATTAGAGAAGCTTTGCAAAACGTACAAACTAATATAAAAGCAAACTCTCTGAAATTAACAGGAGAAGAAGTATCACAATTATTTGCATCAATTCAATTTAAACAAGAAGCAGTAAGTGCCTCTTCAAAATCAGAAGAAGAATTAAGTCAAGCACGTGGATTGGTGTACGTATTAATTTTTGTTATTTATTTCTCCGTTTTCTATTATTCAAACATGATTGCAATGGAAGTGGCAACAGAAAAGTCATCACGTGTGATGGAAATCATCATTTCAAGTGTGTCGCCGGTTAAACATATGTTTGCTAAAATCGCTGGTGTGGGGACTCTTGGGCTGTTACAAATTGCATTATTTGGATTGGTAGGATTCATCGCATTAAAAACGAGTTCATCTGACTTAACATCTGGCGTGTTTTCATTCTTCGGTTTCTCAAATGTTAGTGTGAGCACGATGATACTTGCAGTGGTTTTTTTCTTACTAGGATACTTCCTCTATGCAACTCTCGCAGCGATGCTCGGGTCCCTAGTAAGTCGTACTGAAGACGTACAACAATTATTGCTACCGATGACTTTCTTAATTATAATCGCATCATTTATTGCATTTTCAGGACTAGGGAATCCTGAAGCAAGCTATGTACAAATTGCTTCATACATCCCATTTTTTACACCACTTGTTATGTTCTTACGAGTAGGTATGCTTGATTTGCCGGTATGGGAACCGCTACTAGGTATTGGAATCTTACTTGTAACAATATTTATATTAGGTTGGTTTGGTTCGCGGGTATACCGTGGGGGCGTGTTAATGTATGGTGCATCTCAGTCGCTGAAAGACATAAAGAGAGCGATGCAGTTAGGAAAGAAATAAGGCAGAAAATATCAATCTAAAATTACACTAATGAGAGTGAGGCAATTTAGCCTTGCTCTTTACTTTTTGCGCAATATCTAATGTCTACCTGACATTTATTTATTCTCTAGAACTGGAAATTGAATGGCTATTTCCAAGATTCAATGATAAAATTAGAACAAACATTCTATTTTCGGAGGAGGGTTTAGCATGACGTCAATTCGCTTTTTCCACATTGCTGACTTGCATCTCGGCAGTCCGTTCAAAGGACTTACATCAATGCCAGATCACCAACTTAAAACTATCCGTGACAGCACTTTTGAAGCATTCCAAATACTTATTCAAACGGCGGTTCAAGAGAAACCCGATTTCCTAATTATAGTAGGTGATATATACGACGGTGAAGACCGTAGTCTGCGTGCGCAACATAAGTTTCAACAAGGGATGGAAATGTTAAACAACTACCAAATTCCTGTTTTTCTTTGTCATGGTAATCATGATCATCTAGGGGGCAAATGGACACGATTTCAATACCCTTCAAACGTACATATATTTCAAGAGAAGACAGAAAAAGTTCTTATTCGAATTCGTCAACAAGATGTATATATAAGTGGGTTTAGTTATAAAGAACGGCATATGAAAGAGTCTATGGTGGCTTCGTTTGAAGAATCTTCGCAACCCGATGCACTTTATATTGGAATGTTACACGGTAGTTTAGCGGGAGATACCACACACGACGTATATGCACCTTTTACAAAAAATGAACTTATAAATAAAAACTATGATTATTGGGCACTTGGCCATATTCACAAACGACAAGTTTTACACTTAGAGCCACCGATCGTATATTCAGGAAACATTCAAAGTCGTCATCGCAATGAGAAAGGTCCTAAAGGCTTTTATGATGTTATGCTTGAAAAAGGCCATGCAACACTCTCATTTATTCAAACATCTGCAATTATTTACGATCAAATTAACTGCTGTTGCAAAGATATTGTTCATGCAAATGAGTGGTTTGAAGCAATTGAAGAGTCGATAGAACAATTCCGCAGTTTACATGGAGCTGGAATGGTAGAGATAAATTTAGTGGAGATTGACGACAATACATTAGCAATGCTTGAAGGATCTCCAATGGAAGAGTGGCTCTCAATGGTCCGAGAAACACAAGAAATGAAAGAACCTGGTATATGGGTACAATCCATTACAATTGAACCGTATGAAACCATAGATATGGAGTCAAGTGGATTAACAGAGAATGTGTTATCTGTAATGGGCAATTGGGATACACAACAATGGAAAGAAATCGTTAGCGATGTCTATCAACATTCACGGTCTAGTCGTTTTATGGATAAATTAACAGAACATGAATATGAAACTATTAAGACAGAAGCACGTGCGTTAATACAAAAAGAACTTTTGGGAAAGGAGTGAGAAAACAATCTTGCGCATTCAAAAACTAATAATTTATGGATTCGGTCAACATGAAGATATTACAATTGAAATGAAAGATGGAATCAATGTATTTTTCGGATGGAATGAAGCTGGAAAAACAACGATTCAACAGTTCGTATTATCAGTGCTATTTGGATTTCCGCTTCGCAACCAAGGAATCTTAAGATACGAGCCAAAAGGCGGAGGCCGTCATGGTGGACAAGTTCATATCAATCATCAAGAATTCGGAAATGTCGTGATTGAACGTGTAAAGGGGAAATCAGCTGGAGACGTTACGGTTTTCTTTGAAGATGGGAATAGGGGGGGAGAAGAATCGTTAAAACAAGTTCTTTATCGATATGACCGAAGTTCATTTGAGTCAATTTTCTCATTCTCTATTCATCAATTACAAGACTTTGACAAGATGAGCGAAGAGGAATTGAGTCGTACACTTCTGGCATCTGGAACAACAGGAGTAGACACTATAACAAAGCTCGAGCAACGAGCAACCAAAGAAATGAATGCACTATTTAAAAAATCAGGAAAGAATCCGGAAATGAACCAAAAGATTGAAGAGATACGTGTACTCGATCAAGCATTGAAAGAAGATAGGGCAAAAATTGATCAATTTGAACCTTCAATTTCACGTCTATCAGAAATCGATCGACTGCTTGCTGATTTAAAAAAAGAAGAGCAATTTCTTAAACATCAACATGATCAACTACTCAAATATCGTCAAGCAAAACCATTACTAGAGAAACAACTACAGCTCGAAACGGAACTTTCTTCAATACAACAATTATCGTTTCCCGCTGAAGGCATTCGGCGATATGAAACGTTAAAAGATAGTGTCCAAGAGCTGCAGGTTAAAATGGAGCAACTACAACTAGGCATTCAAAATTTAGGACACCAAGCAAAACAATCAGTTTCTTTTGAACGTATTCAGGAATTGGAAGACTTGTTGGCCAAAGAATCGGAATGGCATCATTGGCAGATTCGCAAGCAACAACTAACAAACGAAATAGAACAAGCAAATCGTGAAATGGAACAACATGCTCGCTTGCTTGGCATGCAAGATGAACAACATTTTAAACATGTAAAAGAAATGGATGTTTCACTACAAAGAGAAGAAGATTTCCAACAAGTCATGCAACGCTTTCAACAAGCGGAAGAAGCGGTTCGTTTTGAATCGCATAGTCGTGAACGCATTCAACGAGAAAGTGAAGAAGTTGAACTAAGAATACAACAACTTCAATCATCAGCGCCTAATGAAGATGAACAAAAACAGTCTGGAAAACTACAACAACTAATGCTCCAACTTGCTGAATTAAGAGCTCGCAAGGACCGTACATCGGCGAGATCAAACATCCCACTTATAGTGAGTAGTCTAATCTTATTGGCAACAATTATAGGGGCTATATTTTTTGGAGAATCAGGACTTGCAGTTGGAGGTGTTTTTTTAGCAGGCCTAGTCTTTGTACTATTAAATAAGATGAATCCAGCAGAACCTAAATCATTTAACAATGATGATTCAATAAAAATATCAAAAATCGAACAAGAACTATTGAAAACTCAGCAGTTAGCTGACCAATTAAGATTGTATAATGATAGAATGATTCGTCTTGTGGATCAACGACAAGAAAGACAACAAATGTTAAAGAAAAGTGAACAGAATATAAGCGACGCTAATATTAAACGTGCTGAAGAGAAAAATACACTAGATAAATTCCTTAATTCTTATGGATTTGATGGTTTATTGCATTCACAGTTGTTTCCAGAACTCTTTAAACGAATTCGTCAAATACAGGAACAATATCAATTGATTTTGCGTAATTCGAAGGAACGTCAAGCTGTTATGAAACAAATAGAAGAACGACTTGTAAGGGCCACGCAACTTTCAGGTGAATTTCTATCTGAACAGGGTGCTTATAGTCGTTTACGAGAAGTTATTTATACGCTTAAAGGTGCCCAAAAAGATCAAAGAGAAGCCCAAGAGAAGATAAAAGAAAACATTTCGTATTTAAACGAAAAGGAAAAATTGTTTATATTACAATCCGATGATATTCAAACTCTATGGAGACAAGCCCAGGTTAAAACTGAGTCAGCTTTTTACGAAGCAGATGTGGCATTCCGTAAGAAAAAATCTCTTCAACAAGATCTACGTATGATACATGATCAGTTATATTCTATTGGGGAAATCACTTTTGAATATATAGATGATCAGCAACAAGTATTAGATTTAGAACAACTTGAAGAAACTTCAAATCATATATCAAAGAATCGTAATGAATTATTAGAGGAAAAAGCATTATTAAAACAGCAAACAAGTTCAATGGTCAGTGATGATCATTATGGTCATACACTTCAAATTTTCGAACAAAAGAAATCTGAGTTAGCTGAACTTGCACATAAATGGTCTGTCAACAAAGCAGTTTCTGAGGCTATAAAACAAACAATGCATAACCTAAAAGAAAAACGTCTCCCTTTTGTTCTAAAAAAAGCACAAGAATTTTTTAGTCACTTAACAAATAAAAGATATGATTCCCTTGAAGTAAATGAACAAGGAATTTTTGAGGTCATAGATCATCAAGGAATACATTTTCGTATTTCTGAACTAAGCCAAGCAACAAAAGAGCAAGCTTATATTTCTTTACGCTTTGCATTGGCAGAATCACTCTTAGACACTATTCCTTTTCCAATAATAATGGATGATCCTTTTGTTCACTTTGATCGTTTCCGAGTGAAACAAATGGTACAATTAATGACAGATTTAAAATATAATCATCAGTTCTTGTATTTCACCTGTCATGAAGAAATGACAAAGATTTGGCCAGATGCACACGTCATTGATATCACAACGTTGCAAAAGAAAAGGAGTGTGCCCTCAATATGAAAGGTATTACACAATTAGCTGTCGGAGAAACTGTTGACCATAATCTATTAATCAAACAATCAACGAAAGCATTTACCACAACAGGCAATAAATTCATGACTCTAATTCTACAAGATAAGAGTGGAGATATCGAAGCAAAATTATGGGATACGAAGGAAGAACATGAAGCTCTGTATCATTCTGAGGCAATCGTTAGAATAGGTGGAGAAATTCAGCACTATCGAGGAAAGAATCAGTTACGAATAAAGAGTATTCGTGTAGTAAAAGAAGATGAGGGGATTTCAATAACAGATCTAGTGCCTTCTGCGGAAAAGCCGAAAGAAGTACTATTTGAAGAATTAATGCAATTTTTCTTTGAAATGAAGAATCCACATATTCAAAGGATTACTCGACACTTATTAAAAAAACACCAAGAGTCCATCTTGACTTATCCTGCTGCTACTAAAAATCATCATGATTATGTCTCAGGTTTACTTGATCATGTAGTGTCAATGTTGAAACTTGGGAAGTCCTTATGTGACCTGTATCCATCATTAAATAAAAATCTATTATATGCAGGAATCATTTTACATGACGTAGGAAAAGTTATAGAATTATCTGGTCCGATTGCAACATCTTATACGGTTGAGGGAAATCTTATAGGCCATATTACAATAATGGTTAATGAAATTTCTAAAGCAGCAGAAGAGTTGCAAATTGAAGGAGAAGAGGTAATGCTACTTCAACATATGGTGTTGTCACATCACGGTAAGGAAGAGTGGGGGAGTCCAAAAAAACCAATGCTCCGTGAAGCAGAAATTCTTCATTACATTGATAATATCGATGCTAAGATGAACATGCTTGATCGTGCATTAAATAAAACAACCCCAGGTGAGTTTTCTGAGCGCATATTTCCACTCGATAATCGGTCTTTCTATAAACCGACTTTTGAGTAGGAGAAACCTTTGCATGCTGCTAAGGGAATGATAGTTTAGCTAAACCTTACTACCATAATTGAAAAAGGAGACAAGCGACGTTGTGCTTGTCTCCTTTACTTATATTTAGGTTGTAAATAGTTCTTGTGATTAATGAGGAATCCGATAGTCAAACAGCGAAGTACAGTAAATTTAATTACCGCTGGGACTCAAATTTATTATAAACAAAAGGCGCTTCCGAATTTCGGAAACGCCTTTATTACCTAAAATTATGCTGGTGCTGGTTCAGGGTTTAAAATCTGATCAATTGCACCTTCCAAGTCTTCATCTTTAATTTCAATATTAGCCTCGTTCATTAATTTCGAAACTTTAGGTAACAATGATTGTGGATCTGCTTTTTGCATTTTAAGTGTTTTTGCTATGTCTTCTTTATTTTCTTCTAATGTCCCAATATCTTTATCTGCTTCACGTTTTTCAATAACTTCAATTATGTGGAATCCGTATTGAGATTTAACTGGATCACTAATTGTGTTAGGTTCCAAAGCTAAGGCTGCATCAGAAAATTCTTTTAACATTTCATCTGGAGTGAACCAACCAAGATCACCACCAGTTTCTTGTGCTGCTGGCTCAGTAGAATACTCTTTTGCAACTTCTGTAAAGTCAGCGCCGCCTTCAAGCTTTGCTTTTACTTCCAAAGCAGTAGCCTCATCAGCAACTAAAACGTGACGAGCATTTAATTCTGTTTTCATGTTTTCGTATGCAGTTTGAATTTCTTCGTCTGTTACTTCAACACCTTCAGTTAAAGCTTTTTCTTGCAACAAGTTTAAACGAAGATACTTTTTGTAGCTTTCTTCTGTTTGACCTTGTTGTGTAAGGTATTGTTCAAAGGTGTCTCCCATTTCTTCTTTTTCTTTGTTGAATTGAGCAGTTACTTCTTCGTCTGTTACTTCATACTCAGAAGCCAATACTTTCTCGATAATTAAGATTTGCAAGGCTTGTTTACCAACGGACGCTTTCATTTCTTCATACAATTCATCCTTAGTAATATCGCCAACCTCCGACGTTACAACTGTTGTTGAATCATCTGATGCTGAATCGTTGTTACAAGCTGATAAAGCTATAACTGATGCTGCTAATGTAAATAGTAAAATTGATTTTTTCATACGAGATCTCTCCTTATTGTCTTCTTAGATGCAATTTTTACTATAACATAGACGATGAATAAACCGAAATGGTTCCCCTAGGTTCCAATTTAGGGAGAACAGAAATAGATATGAAACAAACAATGATATTTGTCTCAAGTAAACCATTTAGGATTAAGAAGTCCTTATCGTTATGGCATAGTAGCAGTTACGCAGCCTTTATGTGTAATAAAGAAAAAGTCCTCTTTCCTGAAGTCAGGAGAATGGACTTTTTTATACAGTAAAAGTAACTTTCACATAAAAAGAAACTAGTAAAATTAACACCAAAATATTGATGGTTCTGAAAATCTTATTGTGATTTTCTTCAGGAATTTCTTTTTGCGTAACTAACGCATATGTCATGCGATTAATCTGGAATAAATACATAATTGAGAATAGTACTACTATAGTAATCACGTTTATTCCTCCCCTCTGCCAAACTACACAATCATAACAAATTTGCGTGGAAAAGAACAGTAATTAGTTTATTAATTAACAGGAGGTACTAAAATTTCGTATCCCGTGTCTGTTTCTTCAATCAACGCTTTTTTAGGTGAGCGGGCAAGATTTTGAATATATAACAAGTCTATTAAACAAAGACCACAATGATATGCTAGTAGCATTGCAAAGTAATGACCAAATACCGGGAAAACAAATGCACCAATAATCAAAATGCTATTGATGATAACTAATGGAGCAAGTAAAGCAAATAAAAAAAGAGATTTTGGCACTGGCTCTTTAATGCGAATAGAAAGAATTGGCATAATGCTGAATTGTTTTTTTACTGACAACTGAATGTTATTTCGATAACGAAACAATGGAATGCAATGAAGAGCTTTATGAGTTGGATATATTAATATAAAGCTTAATAAAAATATGGCAAATCGTTCATCAGAAAGCGTACTATCATTCAAAATTTCAAGTGTTACATAAAAGAGTGAAAAAACAGCCATAACAATAATTGAAGACAACATAAATATACGGTCGAATCCGTATTGTTTTTTAACGTTAATAGTTTTCCAACAATGCACAGTAATGTCCCCTAAAGTAAAAAATATCTTGCAGATACATACATTACGATGTTTTGTTGGAAAAAGCAAGTATACAATTATTACATTTTAGATAGCGCTATCATAATCTTTTTATCTTTAGTTTTTGCTATAGATAGTAGGTTTAATATTGCCAATCTCTTCATCAAAAGATTGATCAATATTGCTGAATGAATGTTCGAATATTTCCATGAAATCATCTCCGTAAATATTACGAATCACAGACATTAAGTCCATGAACTCTGAAAACCGTCCGTATAAATCTTTTAGAGGAAGGGAACTTTCTATAACGGAATGCTGAGAATCATGGTAATGTTCTATCATATTCGTTAGTAATTCTTCACCTTTTTGAGTGAGTTCAACATATGTATTTCGTTTGTCATCATCACGTTTTGAAAAAGACAGAAGTCCTCGTTCTTCTAATTTTTTAGAAAAGTTAAAGGCAGTAGAAACATGCATGACACCAAACTTAGCTATATCTGAGATTGAGGCTCCTTTTGAATGAAATGAAATCCATAAAATATGATGTTCATTAATATTTAAATCATATGGTTTAATCCATTGTTGCCAATCTTTTTCTACGGCTTTCCAAAGTGCTTTAGACAGTTGGCCAATACGTTGGCTGTATAGCATAGCTTCTTTCATAGTATACATTTTGTTTGTCATATTAATACCTTCTTCCGAAAAAATCTGTTTCTATCATTATAGCAATAAAGTAAAGGTGTGCATAGTTAGAATGTTATAAATATTACGATTAAAACGATAAATAATAGAATTTTCTAATTCTCTACCTTTGCTATTTAATAATATATAGTTCTATTATCATCCCCCCAAATTATTAATGCTCATTTAATCCAACTATTACGCCTTTTGTAGAATTCGATGTCAGTTCGATAGAATATTTATGAACAAGATTCACCCAATTATAAATTGGAATATATATATATATAATTTAATGGAAAAACCACTTTTAAAAAACTAAATACTATTTAAATAATACCAAGAAATAAAAAAACGCCCTACAATTGTAGGGCGAAGAATCATAATCATTTATCCTTTGAAGGATTTTTTTGATGTTTTACTAAAGACTTTTCTAGCTCTTCTAGAGCTATTTGGATAGAACTAATTTCATTTTGTAAATTTTCTTGAATAGGCCCTGTTTCGTTTTGCCACTTTTGAACAGAGGTTTTTAATTCTTCAATCGTTTCTGGTATTTCTGTTTTTGCCTCTTTAGTTAAGCTAGAGATTGATCTTTTTAAATCACTTATTTGAAATTTCACGTCAAATAATTTCTCTTTCCAATCGGTTGAGGCTACTTTGACATTCGATCGTAGGTCGCTACCAGATTGAGCAGTAGAGAATAAGACCGCTACAGAACTTACCACAGCGCCTGTTACCAAACCAACAAAAAATGTGGATGCTTTCATTAAAATCAAACTCCTCTCATATATATATAAGTATACTATTCCTTCATTTCCTTTAATTAAAACATGTAGGACAAGCATTGACAACATGTAAATGGTTAAAAGACTCTTATGTCAATGAAAGGAACAAAAAATGGCCTGCCAGAATTGGCAGACCATAACTTTACTTAGTTTGATAGAGCTGTTTCAAATTTGGAACGTTTCACTAAATTTTTGACAATAGGGAAGATGAAGAAGAATACAATCGCATTTAAAGCTACTGTTGGTAGTACAACTCCGACTACTAGAGCACCAAATGGAACATCTACACCTAAAACAAAAATTGCAACGGATAAGAAAATGACGCCTGATAACAATGTACCTAATCCTACAAGAATAATTGCTACAGGGAGTTTAGTTGTAAGATGTTTCAAAGCAACTACAACTGCAAAGAACACAAAAGCGGTGATGAATTTATCTACGACATTAGGTATGAATCCAGCAGGAAATGTTGAAAACAGTCCGGAGATAACTCCTGTTGTTACTGCTAGTAAAAAAACATGTGATGCTTTTGGGAATAGTAAAATTCCGATAAACATCATTGTTAACATAAAGTCTGGTTTCATTCCACCATTGAATCCCGGGATAACTAAGTATAACGCAGCTCCTACAGATATTAGTAGGGACATTAAAACTAGATTTTTTGTAATCATTTTCTCATCTCTCCTCAACTATGCTAATCTATTTTTTGTATTCTCCTGGCGTATTCTATAATCGACAGCGAGAAACTTATTCATATTTTACAATGACAAATGGGTAAAAGCAAGATATTATTTGTTTAAATTCATCCGAATTTGTTCAGCGTATTCAGCAAACATTTCGCTCGTATATTGTTTTTCTTTTGTATGCCATATAGCTTTAAAACCATCTGTTTGATCGTATCTCGGGATTAAATGAATATGAAAGTGAAATACACTCTGACCAGCAGGAGCCCCGTTATTGTTCAATATATTTAAGCCCACGGATTGAAAAGTTGTTTTAAGTGATTCGGCAATTTTTGGAACGACGGAAAATATTTGTGCTGCTTCTTCAGAAGACATGTCATAAATATTTTCATGATGTTTTTTAGGGATTAATAACGTATGTCCCTTTGTAAGTGGCATAATATCCATAAAGGCTAACACATGCTCATCTTCAAACACTTTTGTACTCGGAATCGAACCTTCTACAATTTTACAAAATAAGCAATCACTCATTGCGGCCACGTCCTTTCATTATATGTTCTAAGTTTATCATATATAGAAGGCACACGTGAAAAGCCAATCACTGAATTTTTTGGTAAGATAAAGGAAAAAGGGGGGGCGTATTTGATGAACGTTTTGGAAGTAAAGGCAATAACAGGTGGCTATACACGAAAACCAGTCATACACGATTTAACTTTTTCTATCGCGCCTGGTGAATTAGTGGGACTCATCGGTCTAAA
Organism: Paenisporosarcina sp. TG20; assembly: GCF_000286315.1. Classification (GTDB taxonomy): domain Bacteria; phylum Bacillota; class Bacilli; order Bacillales_A; family Planococcaceae; genus Paenisporosarcina. The sequence goes on from NZ_ALJG01000302.1 coordinate 14,226, forward strand.
CGGAGCAGGAAAAAGTACAACAATTAAGCATATAATTGGATTAATGAATCCAAAAGATGGAGAAATACGTTTAAACCAAGTAACGATGAAAGAAAACATGGACGCATATCGTTCTTCATTTTCCTATATTCCAGAAACACCTGTACTGTATGACGAATTAACATTAAAGGAACATTTGGAACTAACAGCTATGGCTTATGGATTAGATGAAGAAACACTTGCTTCACGATCTGAAGTGTTATTAAAAGAGTTTCGTATGGAAAAACGTTTAAATTGGTTTCCTTCACATTTTTCAAAAGGGATGCGTCAAAAAGTAATGATTATGTGTGCATTTTTAGTAAATCCTTCATTATATATTATCGACGAGCCGTTCGTCGGACTTGATCCACTTGGGATTCAATCATTGCTTGATCAAATGAATGAAAAGAAACAATCTGGAGCTTCCGTTCTCATGTCAACGCATATTTTATCTACAGCAGAACGGTATTGTGATCGCATTTTGTTATTGCATAACGGTCGAATTCGAGCACAAGGGACAATGAACGATTTACGAGTAGCTTTTAACATGCCACTAGCTACTCTCGATGACTTGTATATCGCCATGACTAAGGAGCGAGACAATGAAGAACCTGCATGACGTGTGGAGTATACGTTTTCTTCATTACGTAAATGAACTTCAAAAATACTTAAAATATGTATTTACTGGTCATCTAGCAATTGTCATTGTGTTCGTCCTTGGGGCAGGGGGGTATCAATATAGTGAGTGGTTAAAAACTGTGTCAAGTGATTTCCCGGCTACTTGGTTAGTTGCTTTGGTTATTGGCCTCTTGCTAGCTTATAATGTGCCAACAACTCTTGTTAGGGAACCAGACCAAGTATATTTGCTACCACTTGAATCTAAATTAATGACATATATGAAAAAGGCCTTATCGTGGACGTTTTGGTCACAATTGTTTATTGTAGTGCTACCGTTTGTAGTCGCAATTCCATTATTGACTCAAGTTGGTCAAGTACAACCCTTAACACTTGGTGTGGTGTTCATCTTCATTTTACTTATGAAATGGTGGAATGTACATGTGGATTTTGCATTTAGATGGACGAATAGTGGACAAGGTATTTGGGGAGATCGTATAGTACGAGCGTTATTATCCATCGCTGTACTTGCAGCGAGTTTCACGATGAATCCTATTTACATTGTATTATTGAGTGTTCCTATTGTTTTTTATTTCATTTCATGGAATCGCCAGATAAATGGACAACCTTTTCCATATGAGCATTTTGTTAAACTCGAACAAAATCGTATGTTACGTTTTTACCGATTCGCTAATTATTTTACAGACGTCCCACATATTCAAGGAAGCATTCACCGTCGCGCTTGGCTCAATGGAATATATCTGTTAGTGCCTTTTCAACAAAAAAATGCACAAGACTATCTATTGTTTAGAACTTTCGTACGAACGGATGATACGTTTTATTTATGGTTGCGTTTAACCATACTCTCAGCAATAGGAGCAGCATTCATTGGAATTCCTGCTGTCGTCATGATTTTCGTTGGTGCTTTATCATTCGCTTCTGCTATCCAACTTAAACAAGCTTTATCAGCTTCTAATGAATTCCGGATGGATATGCTTTTCCCAATAGCTGAAATAGCACGAAGTAAAGGGATTTTAAAATTAGTACGTGTTGTCCAAGTATTGCAAGCTTTGATTGTATTTTTGGCTGTAGTGATAATCAGTGATAACCAATTTACTTTATACGCTTTACCAATTATCGTATTGGTTGTGTCTGAGATTACCTTAAGAATGACTAAATAATATAAAAATGGTCTCATAACCTTAATGCAATAGGTTATGAGACCATTTTAACAAATAAATATTTAGTAGAATCACAATAAAAGTAAATCATTTCAGGTTTTGATTTTTATGTAAGTATAATTATTCATTATCTTCCACAATGGTCACTTTAAATGTACCTAGGCCAATAGAAGTTGATAGTTCATTTGTGAGATCTTGGATATATGTTTCTGCTTTTCCTTCATTTGAGTCTAGACCATGCAAAACAATAGTTATTTCCTTTTTCTCCATACTAAATATTGTGAACGCTATACTTCCAGTAGGTTTGTACCCTTCATTTTTCAAAGCAGTGATAAGTTGGCTTTGAAATTCCGTTTCTGTCATCTTGCTAGTGACCACTTCGACGTCTTTAACACTGCGGAGATAAACGTCCTGATCTGATTCACCAGGTGACAAAGAAGACAGAATAATAACCAAGACTACTATGACGAGAAATAAGAATCCAAATACTAATATTCCTTTATTATTTATCCTTCTCACACTTCTCCCCCAATTATGCAATCTTGTAAAAGGATATGCTTTGTGTCAATAAATATTCCTGTAATACAAGTTACGTAACAATTCTGAAATCATTACATTGATTGAGTCAATTTCATAATAAAAAATCTAGTAACAATACCGAACAAAGTTGATCTCCGTTCCATGCGGACGCTTTCCATGGGGCACGGCTTCAATCTTCCTCGTCACTCTAAAAACATGTGCTCCTGCGGTTACTCGTCGCAAAGATACTGGCTTGTGGCCAGCATCTTTCCTGCGGGGCTTTCAGCTGCTCGTGCTATTCCCACTGGAGTCGCCGCCTTTCGCTACAATCAAACGATACCTATCTTAAATAAACGGATAACAATTAAGTGTTCGTGTTTATTATCTAATTTTAGGAGTTATGAAATTGACTCAATTTAATGTTTATAACTTGGTTGGTGAACAGTACGAATGAGGGCTTTTAAGAGCAATAAGTAAAAACATAAAAACAGGTGAAGAAAAACGACTCGTTTTCCTTCACCTGTTTTATTTTAGAGACTTATAAGACAGCCTCTTATATTATAGATAAATGATGTTTACACTTTCATGGCAATCTTTCAATCAGAGATTAGTTATCTTTTTCTTGATAATCTAGAGCTACAGCTCCTAATGTTTTAGCAGCTAAAAGCATAGAGTTTTCATCGAAATTAAACTTTGGATGATGATGTGGGAAAACTTCGCCCTGAGGTTGAGCTCCTGTAAAGAAGAATGTTCCAGGAATTTTTTCTACATAGAATGCAAAGTCTTCGCCGCCCATATGTTGTTCAGTTTCGCGAACTCCGGTAACGCCTGGGACTTGTTCTGCTACTGCTTTTAATAAGTGAGTTTCAGCTTCATGGTTAACTAATGCGCTGTAGCCACGTATATAGTCAAATTCATAGGTGCAATCATTAGCAAGACATGTTCCTTGAATGACACGTTCCATTTCTTTTTCCATTAAATTACGTACTTCTGGATCGAATGTGCGAACTGTTCCAATTAATTTTGCAGAGTCAGCGATAACATTAAATGCATTATTTGCAACGAATGATCCGACAGTCAATACAGCCGACTCAACAGGGCTTACACGACGAGATACAATTTGTTGTAAGTTAGTCACGAGTTGCGCACCGATTACAATTGAATCTTTTGTTTGGTGGGGGCTTGCACCATGGCCTCCACGACCTTGAATCTTAATTTCAAATCGATCAGCTGCAGCCATAACTGGTCCAACCCGGTATTCGATTGTTCCAGCAGGGGTCAAAGACCATAAATGTGTACCAAAGATGGCATCTACACCATCTAGACAACCTGCTTCTATCATAGGTTTCGCTCCACCTGGTGCATACTCTTCTGCATGTTGATGAATTAATACATATTCACCAGATAATTGTTCACGCATGTTAAACAACGTTTTTCCAAGTACTAACAGTGTAGCAGTATGACCATCGTGCCCACATGCATGCATAACACCAGGAACTGTTGATTTGTAAGGAATATCATTCTCTTCTTGTATCGGCAGTGCATCAAAATCTGCGCGTAATGCAACAGTTTTACCTGGTAATGCACCTTTCACACGTGCCACTACACCATTACCTCCAACATTTGGTGTGAATTCTATACCTAAGTCGGCATAAAAGTTTTGGATGTACTGTGCTGTGTTTGTTTCATGAAAAGATACTTCTGGATACATATGTAAATGGCGACGGATGACGAGCATTTCTTCATATGCATAATCTAATTTTTCAAATAGTTGTTGTTTCAAAATAGATCTCCTTTCGACTCTTAAAATAGTTTTAATGTTGGTAATTATAGCATTCTAAAACATATAGAACAATTGAGGATTTCAAATCTTCACAAGATTAAAATATCAATCTAGAGACTAAAATGTAGCACTTCATAAGAGCTGCACAACGGACTCTGCTTCGGAAGATAACTAGTAGTTCACTAGGAGCACGATTTTCAGTTCCGACATAGAATATGGGTATTGGGTGAAAGTATGAATAATTTTAAATCAAACTATAATATCCGTGAAAGTTTGTAAACAGATTCAACATGAAATTTTTTCCAATGTTTATTTAACTGAGTCAATTTCATAACTCCTCAATACGATAATAACCACGAACACGTGATTGTTATTCGTTTATTTTAGACAGGTATCGTTTGATTGTAGCGCAAGGCGACTCCAGTGGGAACAG
>NZ_ALJG01000303.1 GCF_000286315.1 Paenisporosarcina sp. TG20
CACCTTGGTCACGGATTCAGGTTTATTTTATAAATCCATTGTTTACCACTTATTTTCACTAATTATTAGAAAATATATTTGTTTCGTATAATAACCACATTTCATCAAAAATAGTAGCAGTCATATTTGAATGAGCCAGTTCTTCAATATATCTTGATATTTCCTCAAAATCATTTGATTGTTTTGGAAACGATAAATCATAAAACATGGCTTCTGCAAACATGGCTTTACCATCTGACATTGGTCCCCCTCGAAAAGTAAGGGCATATTTATAAAATGTTTGATTCATATTGTCCTCCAAGTAGTACTTTACTTACTACATAAAAAAAGTTTGTTCTAGGTAATAAAACAAGCTAAACCCTTCAAAAACGAGTTTAGCTTGTGAATTTAAAAATGAGAAATGTATTCGCCATATCCTTCTTCTTCTAATTTTTCTTTAGGAACAAACTTCATTGCAGCTGAATTTATACAATAGCGTAATCCTTCTGGACCCGGTCCATCAGGAAATACATGTCCTAAATGGGAATTAGCCGTTTTACTCCGAACTTCTGTTCTTCTCATACCAAGAGTCGTATCAGAATGCTCTGTTACTTCTTCTGCACTATCAATAGGCTTACTGAAACTTGGCCAACCACAACCAGCATCATATTTGTCTTTAGAGCTAAACAACGGCTTTCCAGAAACGATATCAACGTAAATGCCTTCATTAAAGTTTTGATCATATTCATTTCGATGTGGTGGTTCCGTTCCATTTTCTTGTGTTACATGATATTGAATAGGTGTTAATTTATTTTTTAAATCTTCTTTTGACATAATTATTCACTCCATAATTTTTGTTTGAATCCCGCTCTGCCTGAACCAACTTGGTATCGATTGTAGTGAGTAGGATTTTTTTTGTAATAATCTTGATGATATTGTTCAGCAGGATAAAATGGTTTTGCTTCTAATATTGAAGTGACGATTGGTTTTGAAAATTTACCACTATTTTCTAATTCTACTTTTGATGTTTCTGCAATGTCTTTTTGTGTTTCACTATGATAAAAAATTGCACTCTCATAAGATGAACCTCTATCGAAAAATTGTCCACCTGGATCTGTAGGGTCTATTTGCATCCAAAACAGTTTGACAAGTTCTTCGTAAGGGAAAATAGTAGGGTCAAATGTTATTTGAACAGCTTCTTTATGTCCAGTTAAATTTGTACATACTTGTTCATAGGTTGGATTTTCAACTTCCCCACCAGTGTATCCTGAAACAACAGAATGAATACCTTCAAAGGAATCAAACGGCTTAACCATACACCAGAAACATCCGCCTGCAAAAGTTGCTTTTTCTAAGTTCACAAATACACCCTCCTTTAATTGTTAGGTACTAGTATTTCAAGAGTTATCTCATCTTGTTTCAAATTAAATTCTTTCGCTTTCACTTTTACGTTTGATTGCATAGGAAGACTTGATAAATCGATATATACATCCTGTTCATCAGGACGCACGATCATCCATGGAGGTAATGGAACTGAATCCTTTAGTAATTTTAACACGCTTTCTGGTGGGATTTCTAATCTTCCGACTTCAACACCAGTTTGAACCAGTCTTAAGTTCCCATTCGGTTCAACAATTGGGTCGAATTTCATTGTGATGGGTAGATTAATAGAAAATATGGTGAGTTCAGTTAATAATAGAATCTGATCTTCTATACTTATAGTAATGGGTAATGTTTGAGTTTTCATTGCATCCATCAAATAAGAATTTGCAATTCCTTCAAAATCTTCTTTTGTCGTTTTAAGGGTTAATACACTCCCTTGAGAAGTTATCTGGGGTTCAGGTATTATTGTTTTTTCTAAAGGAGAACTAATCCAAGAAACAAATATAATAATAGCTGTTACTATTAATGCGATAAGTATAAAAAAGGCAACTTTCCATAGGTTCATTTATCTTTAACTCCTTATAAATCCATTTCCCCATTTGTTAATCGGAATAAATCACAAGTATTAAGGGATTCAAGTATACGGTTCGTCATTTGTTCATAGCCTTTACTATTTGGATGGAAAAAGTCCGTATGATAAACCATATTCACGTTAGTTTCAAACAGATCATCAACCGGTACATAGCATGCATTGACATCGTCATTAGCTACATTTAAAATTTCAGCATTCCAGTTTATCATGATTTGATCAAACTCATTATCCTCAGCTATAACAACCGAAAACGGGTTATATAAACCTAATAAAATGATTGGAGAATCCTGATTTACCATACGTATTTCTGTTAAAATTTCTCTATAACGTTTTTTGAAATTGATTAATTCCTTCTCAAATGACTCAACACGTAATCGGAATAAGTCTTTTTTAACAATTTTCATGATGTCATTTCCACCAATAGACACTACGATTAAATCGGCTTTTTGAAGGGAGGTTTCTAGATCACCAAATTTAATCTTTTTTAGGAGTTGATCACTTCTCAATCCTCTTTTTCCTTCGTTTATCAATTCAATTTTACGAACACCTTGAAATGTTGACATTTTAGTAGATAATCGACTTAAGTAGCCCCCCATTTTACGTTCGTCCCCAACACCTTGTGTCAACGAATCACCCAATCCAACGAGGAACTTGTCTTCTGTAATAAATGTTTCCTTTACTATGAAATCTTCAGTATAAATCGGTTGTCTTGTTGTAAAATCCCCACTATCCCCTGGGTTGTATTGACATCCTGTCAAGATGAATGTGCTCACCAAGATGACAAGTATCAATTGTTTAATCATATATACTCTCCTCTAATTATTAAAAAATAACAATGTCCTAATAAAGTATTAATACCTATATGTCTAGAAATGAATCTCGTAAAGATAACGTGCAAAATTCAATACACTTTATATGTACCGGATACTTAATAGACTTTTTTCTGCATATAAATGAAGTCGAAATGTCTTTATTTATTGGCCACTTATATGAAATGGATCCCACTAAGAAGAAATTCAATTTATTTTTTAAGTGTTTTATTAGAATCATCTATTCTTTTATAAATAATATATTCATACTGAATACCACTTTCTGTTGTTTTAGTATCTGAAGTCGATACCACATCCCAATCTTGTTTATATTGGGGGAAATAAGTGTCTCCTTCAAACTGCTGTTTGATTAGAGTGATATACATCAAATCAGCATAGGGCAAGACTTTATTGAATATTTGTTCCCCACCAATTACCATAACTTCTTCATGATAATTTCTGGCTTTTTCAATAGCTTGTTCAAGGGAGTTAACAACAGTAACCCCTTCAAATTCATAAGAGGGATTTCGAGTAACGACGATATTTAATCGTCCGGGTAAAGAGCGTCCTATGGATTCAAACGTATTACGGCCCATAACAATAGCTTTTCCCATTGTTTTTTCTTTGAAGTAAGCAAGTTCGTTTGGAATATGCCAAGGTAATTTATTATTCATACCAATTACACGATTAAGATCATGGGCAACTATTAGAGATATCATGTTATTCCTACTTTCTAAACCGCTATTGGCGCCTTAATTCTTGGATGTGGATTGTAGCCTTCTAGTGATATATCTTTTGTTTCTAAATCAAATATTGAATTAATATCGTTTGAAATTTTAAGTATTGGTAGTTCACGTGGTTGTCTTGAAAGTTGTTCATTCACTTGGTCCATGTGATTTAAATAGATGTGTGCGTCTCCAAGAGTATGAACAAATTCTCCAACTTCTAGATTACATTCCTTTGCAATCAAATGTGTTAATAAAGCGTAAGAAGCAATATTAAATGGTACACCAAGAAAAACATCTGCACTTCGTTGATACAATTGACAAGAAAGTTTACCATTTGCTACATAGAATTGGAAAAATGTATGACAAGGAGGAAGTGCCATATCATCTACTTCTGATGGGTTCCAGGCAGTCACGATATGTCTTCTAGAATCAGGGTTATTTTTAATTGAATCAATTACATTTTTTAGCTGATCGATTGACTGGCCATCGCTAGTAGGCCACGAGCGCCATTGACGTCCATAAACAGGACCTAAATCTCCATATGTATTTGCAAATTCAGCATTAGATAATATTTTTTCTCTGAAAATAGTCATTTGTTTTTCCAGTATTTGTTGGAATTGTTCATCTTGAGCAGCACGTAAACCAAAGTCAGTCATATCTGGTCCATTATAATCTTTACTTTTCACCCATTTTTCAAAAGCCCATTCATCCCATATATGATTGCTTTCAGCGATTAATGTTTTAATATTTGTGTCGCCTTTTATAAACCACATCAATTCAGATGTAATGAGACGCATGGCAGTTCTTTTTGTCGTGACTAATGGGAAACCTTTGGTTAAATCAAAGCGCATTTGATACCCAAAAATACTTTTTGTTCCTGTACCAGTACGATCATTTTTAACTTCTCCATTAGTTAAAATTGTCTGACATAGTTGTAAGTATTGATCCATATATGTTACCTCCTAAAAATATGAAAAACCTTTTTCACTCAAATTGAGAAAGGTTTTACCTTTTATGACATCCACTTAGGTGGCATATTTTTCGACCAATAAATATCACCTAGCTGATAATGTTTGAAAAATTGGTCTGAAGCCGAGTGATAATGAAAATTAAAGAAATAACCATCTTGCGGTTTGCGGTCTGTTCTTACATGAAAACGGATAATATCATATCCGGAAGTTGAGTCGTAAATATGGAACATCTTCTCACTATTATTACCGGTTGGCTTTTCACTAATCACCAATGTTTTAAGAGATTCATCATCCAAATTAAATAATGTAAATTCAATCGCTTCTTGAATTTTAGGGAAAATTATTTGATCAAATTCATTAGTAATAACTGGACCTATACGTGAACCGAATTTTAATAGGGATTGTTCTTTAGCCTGTATGATAGTATCTTCTACAAAACTATTGGGTTGTTCATCCGTCAATTCTATTGTATATGAAGGTTGTGTACTGTGAGTAGAAATTGACTTTTGATTTACTTTATCAACTAATAAGTTTTCCCACAAAATATGGGTCGGTGAAATTATACCAAATGTTAAGAAAGCCACTATAATGACTAACGATTTCTGTATCCAATTTCTCATTTAGCTACCACCTACTTATTGTATTTTAACAAGCTTCTTCAACTTATACGAATTCAAACACGAAAAGGTTCCATCTTTGCTGTATTCATTGTACAATAAAAGGGTAAAAACAAACAGTTTCGTTTTTCAAGTAGGAGGAATTATTTTATGGATATGCACATAGTTATTGGGATAGGGTTTTTATTATTACTTGGATATTTAACATCTTTAAACTTTACAGAATAATTGCCGAAAAAGCTGTTCCTTAATTGGAACAGCTTTTTTCAATGAACCCATAATGAAATTTAGTATTAGGACGAATGATTTGTTGGAATCCAAATTCTTCAAACCAAGGAGATCGGAAATGTGCTTTTATTACGATGCGTTTTTTTGCAACTCTTATAGCTTCATTCACCCACTCAAAGCTTAAGGGCTCATTGACTGCTAAAGACCGCAATGGACTTATAGAATCTGATTCCTTTATTGAAGTTTCAAACATAGGGTCCATATAGATAACATCAACGGATTGATTGGCTAACTCTTTTAAATAAGAGGCTGCATCACAAGAAATCACACGAATACGATTCATTAATGAAGGGAATTCATTATAGTCGGTTCTACCATTATGAAAAGCTTCCTGTAAAATAAAGGCTAGAATAGGATTTGCTTCACATCCCTCTATGCTTCCTGTATCCCCGATCGCGTATGCAGCCACTAGGCTATCTGATGCATAGCCTAATGTACAATCAAGGAATGAATCTCCTGGAAGTAATTTACATACTTCGAGTAGAGGATCTCGTTCACCTCTTGCCAATCTTTTTAAGCGGAACATTGCTGAACTTGGATGAAAAAAGAACGGTTCACTTGTGTTTAATCCATAGTACTCCCAGCTGCTCTTAGAGGCCACTAGAACATTACTCTGATATTGTTGTTGCAATTGAGTGATAGATCTTTTTTCACGATCTTCATAACGGAAATTTAAATAATCCGCAGCATCTAACGCGAGTTGAATTGTCAACTCAGTTGGTCGACCTGCAGTTGTGACAATAGTTTTCACGAAGCAGTGACTTGATTGAGTACTTCAACTAAATGATCTTTAATATTCTCCATTGGGAATCCTTCAATCTGTTCACGTGGAATAAAGTATGCCAGTTTTCCATCTTTTACAATAGCAATTGAGGGTGAGCTTGGAGGTACTTCTTCAAAATAAGCACGCATTTGATTTGTTGCTTCTTTGTCTTGACCTGCAAAAACGGTAACCAAGTGTTGTGGTTTGTTTGAGACCTCTGATAAGGCCTCTGCTACAGCGGGACGAGCTAAACCAGCTGCACAGCCACATACTGAATTAATGACTACTAAAGACGTGCCTTCAGCTTTTGACATATGTTCGTTTACCATTTCAGCATTAGTCAATTCTGTAAATCCAACACTTACTAGTTCAGCTCTCATCGGTTTAACTACTTCTTTCATGTACTCATCATATGCGTTCATATTATTTCCCACTTTCATTTTCTATTTCGTTTGGTTTATATAAGCCTTTTCATTATCTATCATAACTTGTATTTCATATCTTTTCACCTAATCAGATTACTTTTGCTATAAATGAAGCCTATGTTTACTTTGAATACTTACCCTTCATCCTGAGAGTTGATTAAATGTGTTGTAGTTACAACTTTCTAAAATTCATTACAACTTATCAATTTACCTTCTAATGTCTACAATTTCTATAACAAAAAACACAGCCTTCGCGCATGCGAGGGCTGTCCATTTATGTTTTATACTTTGATTATTTAAACCTAGTAAGGAGTTTTCGCAAATATTTTTCACTTCAATATCTAAAACTTTTCGTAATTAATTTCGTGAATCGGTCATTTGTTTCCAAACAGACCCTTTTGCTTCTTCACCCTGTTCAATTCGAGCAATCGCCATTTTTACTTGTAGTTTCACTTCAAATTCAGAATCTTCTTTCGCTTCATGTAGAGAAGAAAGTGAATTTTCGGTTCCAGTTTCATATAAAAACATTGCGGCTCTCCATCGGACTAACTTGTTTCTATCAGTCAAAGCATGTTGCATGGCATCTTCAAATTTTGGGAATCCAAGATCGCTCATACAATCTCCAGCAGTTCGTCGCACTGACGAACTCTTGTCTTTCAATGCTTTTTTCATGTAAGGAATAACATTTTCATTATCAATCATCCCTAAATAGACCGTTGCTAAGCGACGAATTGACATTTTTTCATCTTCAAGAGCCAATGAAAGTAGTGGTAAATCATCTACAGAGGGGTCCGGCATTTGATCCAACATTTGGAATCGTTCTTGCCATGAGTCTACTTGGAATTCTTCTAATGTAATTTTGTGACCTTTTTGTGCAGTCATTTCATTTTTAGGACTATTCGCTTCTTCAATTAACTGTTGTAATCGTGAATCTGGAAAAGTGGCTTCAATTTCTTCTCTAAGTTGTTCAGCAATTTCTGTTTTTTCACCATAACGAACACCAAAATCTGCCCATTTTCTTTGCAAGATATAATTCTCGTCATTATCTTTCATACTTGCATTCATTGCATCAACAAATCGAGGTGATAAAGCTAAACGCTCTTCAGAAGTTTGGTCGAATACTTTAATTTGAAGTGGAATGCCTTTAATTTGTTGTACATGGATATACACTTCACCAAAGTGTTCATTTAATTGGTCTTTACTTTCGGTTTTTGTATGATTTTCACCAAAAACATTTCTCACTTCAGCTAATATTTGTTCCCAATCATTTTTAGCATTTCTTTCAACAGCTAAAAAGTCTGCAACATGGTAAATGCCTTTGACACCATCAATGTTTAATATCGCAAGAATATCTTTAGGTGCATCTACGTTCTCACCTTTTTTATAATTAAAACTTTTACCAAAAGGAAGTTCATTATCAATGACAACTTTCATTGTATTTGGACTTGGCGTTGGTTCAATTGTAAGTATTTTCACGCAATATCCCTCCTAACCATATTGTATCATGACCCGTTAATTTCTTGCAGATAGGTCCATCGTTCAATTAACTGATTGTATTGTTCATTTAAAGTATCTAAGTAGGTAGTAGACTTTTGAAGCTTTTCAAAATCTGCTCCAGCAGATTCTACATCTTTCTCGGCAACAATAATGGCTTGCTCAAGTTTTTCGATGTCAGCATCGATTGTTTCCCATTCTTTTTGTTCTTTAAAGGACAATTTTTTCTTTTGCTCTTTGGTTTTTGTAGGTTCTGACTCTACATACACTACTTCTTCTACCTTGAGTTCAGGTACTTGATCAAGAAAATCAGAATAAATCTCTTGAACCTCACGTGTATTGCCTTTGCCATCTAATACCCATAATTTTTTAGCGATACGATCCAAGAAGAATCTATCATGGGAGATGGTAATGACAACGCCTGGAAATTGTTCGATAAAGTCTTCTAATACTGAAAGTGTTTGTATATCTAAGTCATTTGTCGGCTCATCTAATAATAAAACATTAGGCTGTTCCATTAATAGTTTCAATAGATGAAGTCTTTTGCGCTCTCCACCTGATAACTTACCAATGAGTGTACCGTGTACTTTAAGTGGGAATAAAAATTTCTCCAACATTTGAGCAGCTGAATGCCTTACTCCATCGGTTCCTTCAATATCGTTTGAAGATTCTCTAACATATTCAATCATGCGTGTCATAGGATTCATCGGAGGAATGGTTTGTTCAAAATAAGCAATTTTCACAGTCTGTCCAACACTTAATTCACCACTGTCGGGCTGAATTTTTTCAGCTAACATATTAATTAATGTGCTTTTCCCAGCACCATTCGGTCCGACAATACCAATTCGATCCCCGGGTTGAAGTAAAAACGAAAAATCTTGAATAATTTTTTTGTTTTCATATGCTTTTGATAAATTAATTCCTTCCAGAACTTTTTTACCCAGTCGAGTAGTTGCTATTTTCATGTCTAAAGATGAATTGTCATTATTCCGATCCATTGACTCATCCAATTTTTCAAAACGTTGGATTCGTGCTTTTTGTTTCGTTGTTCTAGCTTTGGCACCACGTCGTATCCATTTTAACTCAGAGCGGAAATGGTTTTCCTGTTTTACCTGAGAAGAGGCAGACATTTCTTCTCGAATTGCTTTCGCTTCTAAATAGTCACCATAATTCCCACGATGTGTGTACATAGTTTGATCTGCAATTTCATAGATATGTGTTGACACTCCATCCAAGAAATATCGATCATGTGTAACAAAAATAATTGCACTGGACAGTCTTGCTAAACTTTCTTGTAACCATTGAGAAGATTTTACATCTAAGTGGTTAGTCGGCTCATCTAGCAAAATTAAATCAGCAGGTTCAACCAGAACTTTTGCTAAAGCAACACGTTTAAGTTGACCACCTGAAAGTTCATTTACTTTGCGATCGAACATATCAATCCCAAGCTTTTGTAAAGCAGTCTTAGCCATTGAATTTATATCCCATGCATTATGAAGGTCCATTTTCGATTGAATCTCCATGTATGCATCTTGGTATTCTACAGATGAAGAATCTTCATTTAATTTATCTAAAGCATCCTCATATTTTCGGTTTATCTGTAATGCAGGTGAGTCACCGCTAAACACAGCTTGAAGTACGGTCAAATCATCATCAAACTGAGGATCCTGTTCTAACATTGCAATGCGATATTGATTTGGATGGTCCATTGAAAGACTGTCCGCCTCTAGTTGATTCGCGAGAATTGAAAGAAAAGTTGATTTACCAGTTCCATTAACTCCAATTAATCCAGCACGTTCACCTGCGTAAATTGTAAAATCGATATTTTCAAATAATGTTTTTACTCCAACCGTTTTTGTTAAGTTTGATACTATTAAATGACTCAATATTCTTCACTCGTTTCCATTTTAAGTTGGTCTATAAATGCCAACATATATTCATGACGCTGTGAGGCAAGTTTTTTTCCTGTGTTAGTAACCATTAAACCTTTTAATAACAATAATTTTTCATAAAAATGAGTGACAGAAGAAGTTTCTTTTAAACGATATTCCTGCTCCGACATATCCACTCTTGCTGATTCTTTCCAATTATAAAGTTTTCTGCCATTTGCCCCACCGTATGCAAACGTTCTAGCAATTCCAATAGCTCCAATTGCATCTAGCCTATCTGCATCTCGTACAATTTTCGCTTCTATTGTCATTGCCTTTTTTTCATTCCCGCCGTTAAATGAAACAGATTCAATTATATCAACTATCCATTGTCGGTCACTTGGGTACAAGTCAAGTTGATTAAGAATTGCTGTTTCTTTTTCTTTACCTTCTTTTCCATTGTATTTAACATCACTAACATCATGAAGAAGAACAGCTAGTTCAATTAAGTCGTGGCGAACAATACCTTCTTCTTTACTAATATTTTGAGCATTTTTCCTCACTCGTTCTATATGTTGAAAATCATGACTAGCGTCAAATTGGCTATATATATTTTTTACTAACGATTCACATTTTTCAATAGTGTTCAAAATGTTCCCCCCTTCCTAAGCGACCTATCAAAGTTCGTTAACTGTATCATTGCATAGATGATGTTATATTCGCAACACATGATTACTTGATTAATTGACTAGCGTCAGAAAATCATGTATAGTATATCCATCTATTCACAGAATATTTAGTGTGCTTAGGATTGGGATATTGACATTTCACTTTCACAAGGAGGAACGTTCATGCACCAAGGAAAAGTAAAGTGGTTTAACACAGAAAAAGGGTATGGATTTATAGAACACAATGATGGTGACGATGTGTTCGTCCATTTTACTGGAATCCAAGAGGACGGGTTCCGAACGTTAGATGAAGGTCAAAATGTGTCATTCGAAATAATTGAGGGCACACGAGGTCCCCAAGCCGCAAATGTTTTATTAATTTCAAAATAAGATGACCCACCAATCTGAGGATTGGTGGGTTTTTTAGGTTACTTCGTTATTAGTTTTTACTTTATTAAGCTCTCTGCCTAAAAATTGCAGCTGATCGCCAACAGTACAACCACCAATACAAAAACGATGTGCTAATGTTTTGCCAGTGTTAGATTTGAGTTCTCTTTTTATGAAGCAACCATCGCAATACGTATCAAGTAAATCATCAATTTCACTGATAACTGTAAGTTTATTCAATTGCCTCATTCCTTTCATTATTTCCCCATTAATAACGTCATTTATCATATAATTGATAAAAAACACTACTTTATCTTACACCCTCTTAGTGTTTCCTTGCAACTGAAAGTAAAAGTTTAACACTCAAATCAAACTGGTTCTCCAAGAGCTTATAAACTTCTTCGATTAGGTTTTGCAATTCTTAATATGATATTCATCTAAACATAAAATTTTTAAGCATAATAATAATGGTTAGTTTCTAATTTTTTTATTGATTTCATGAGTTGAGTAATTTTATCTTGTTTCTGGTCACACTTAGTATCACAACTATTTAACAATGTAAAAAGTACTTCATTAGAAGTTAAAAATATCGTACTCTAGAATGAAAGATAAGGAGTTGTGTTTATTGCTAGAAGTATATATTGATGGAGCAAGCGCTGGGAATCCTGGACCAAGTGGTATTGGAATATTTATTAGAGGTGAAGGACATAATATTCGCATTTCAGAGTATGTAGGGATTTATGATAATCATACAACTGAATTTGTTGCTTTAATAAGAGGGCTTGAAGAGGCTCGAAGAATTTCTAAAGAACTTGTATCCATAAGATCTGATTCACAGGTTGTAGTGACTGCGGTTGAAAAAAGATATACTAAAAACCCTGTTTATCAAGAGTTATTAGTAAAAGCCCTTGAGATTGCTGATACGTTTGATTACTACTTTATTAAATGGATACCTAGTAGCACGAATCTAACGGCAGATCAATTAGCACGTAAAGCTTTAATACAAAAAAAGGACAAGTGATTTATTACCTCTAAGGATTAACTACTAACCACTCTCATACGTTATTTTATGTAAGAACACGTTGTTTATTTAATACACAAAAAAACAGACTCTATAAAAGAGTCTGTTTATAGTTTAATTATAAAATTAAGCTTTGTTTACGTTAGTAGCTTGAAGACCACGTTGGCCTTGCTCAATTTCAAAAGTAACTTCTTGACCTTCGTCAAGAGATTTGAAACCTTCGCTTTGAATAGCGCTGAAATGTACGAATACATCGTCTCCGCCGTCACGTTCGATAAATCCAAAACCTTTTTCTGAGTTAAACCATTTTACTTTACCTTGTTCCATAAATATATTTCCTCCTCGTGCACTAAGTACACATTGTGTTACTATCCTTGCTCAAATCGTGGAGATAAAATCTCTTACAAGTCTTACTCATATCCGAACAAAAATAATCCTTTTTAAATGTAACATGAAACCCAAATTAATGCAAAGAAATTAAAGTAGATTTTTTCTAACGATTTAATGATTGCTTAAAAGAGCTCCTATTGCTCCGCTGTACCCATTGTTCTCTAGAAAAATGGGTATTCGATTTTTACGGGTTGTATAATTTCCAATAATACTTTGAAGGGTATTATTTCCAGCCAATGTTGATCCTATGTAAACAATATGTTCAAAATCTTCAGCAACAGCACATTGAATACTTAATGTTGTTATGACTTCCCCAACTAAGCCTTGAACGGTTGCTAAAATATCTTCTTTTGATCGTTCCATTAAAGGTCTTAACCCTGCATCTCCAAAATTACTAGCAGTTAAACCACCATCAATGGGTGTTTTATTGCCAAAGTAAATATCACTAACTAATATGTCAAGTTCAGAACGACTACCTTCAGCAGAAAGTTGAACAATTTTATCAAAATGATGAATTCCAGTCATTAATGTAGCCATTCCGATAAGAGTACCACCACCAATTCCTGTTCCAACAATTCTTTTATGTTCATCCCCTTTTAAAGAATGAATTGATGTACCTGTTCCTATATTTGTAATCAATGCATTAGATAACTTATATCCTGCTTTGTTTAACTGATATTTTACACCTTCAATTGTTGCATCAAATTCGACCAAATAATTAAGTCTTTGATGAGAATGTAAAAACGTTTTTAACTGTTCGGCTCGACCACCGGTTAGACTAATTTGAAAATCTTCGTTGTTTGAAATAATCCATTCACTAACCTTTTGTAGATTAGATGATGGAAAATGTAATAATTTCAAACTATAATCCTGTTCAAAAAAAGCCACTTTCGTTAAAGTTCCGCCAACATCTATTCCGATTGCTTGTACCATGTTTATTCTCCTTTAAATGCATGAACAAGTGTCTATATTCAGCCACTTAAAATATCTTTATGCTCGTTATTTTTGTCTTTACTAAACAAACATTTTCTAATACATATTTTCAATGAGGCGTTTCCTCTCAAAAGCTTGTATTCTAAGTTTAGAGAAAACTAACAGTTTTAACAACATATTTTTGTTTTTACTGGAATATCTCCTGTTTATTTAATCATGTGAAGAACAATGACATAAAATCATTGCTTGTATTCGGTGTAAGGTGTGCTCCCCTAATTCTTCTTAGGCATTAAAGTTCTTTGTTGTCCCTCTATTCAAGTTGTTTACCCTTTGAAAATTCAAACATCCATGAAAACTGTGATATATTTGTTTTAAATGGAATTAGCGAAATTATACTCATTAAGAAGGTGGATATATGCCAAGATTTAAAAAGGCTGTTTTATTATTAAATGGACAAGCTGGTCAAGGCACGGCTGAAGAATCTTTATCGCAAGTCGTTCCGGTTATAGCGACAAATTGCCATCAATTAACCATAGTTCAAACATTTTCAATTGATGAATTTAAACAAGCTTGCTTGGATGCAGCAAGTGCGGATGTCCTCTATTTAATGGGTGGAGATGGTACTTTACATACTGCAGTTCAAGTTTTAGGAGATGTGGATAAACTCCCTGTTATAGGATTACTTCCTGGAGGTACTTGTAACGACTTCGCAAGAACTCTCGGAATTCCACTGACACTGAAAGAAGCTGCTTACCAAATTACTAATGGAATGATTCAGGACATTGATATTGCACAGATAAATGAAAGTCTATTTATCAATTTTGCTGGAATAGGGCTAATTACAGAAGCTTCAGAGAATATTAATCCAGATTTAAAAAAGAAATATGGTAAGTTAAGCTACTTTATTAGTGCCTTGCAAACATTTAATGAAAGTGAATCTTTTAGTATTCATCTTGAAATTGACGGAATATCATATAAAGAGGAAGCTGTTATGGTACTCGTTATAAATGGGAAATCCATTGGTACCCATCGTTTACCACTCGACAAAATTGATCCGAGCGATGGAGTCTTAGACGTATTATTAATACAATCATCTTCGTTGATTGCTTTACGAGAATGGTTTTCGCTCGCTCAATCTGATATTGTCACTGATGATTTAACGAATGTAACACATTACACTGGGCAACATATTGTAATTCGAACAGATGAACCGAAAAATGTAGATACTGATGGAGAGAGATATTTACAAACACCTATTGAAATTAAAGTGAAACCAAAATCCATTCAATTCCTCATCCCAACTGGAGACAAATAAAAACGCAGTTGCCTTATAAAGCAACTGCGTTTTGACCTATTAATAAATCTTTCTTTTAGCATATGAAAAAAGTGTCTCCCTATAAAGACACTCAAAATTTTTTGTATCTTTACTAGACGCTTCTAGACGATAATTACAAATTATTAACTGCTCCTAAAATCAGTTTTAAGAAAACTTCAAAATTACAAATGTATACTATTTTTCATGCAAATTAACCACTTACCCTAGGGAATTGAAGTGAGTAATATTAACAATTAGTTGGACAGTACTCTATTTATCATGTTTTATTTAAACTAGAAGTTACTTTTTCTTTTTATCCATCATTTTTAATAGACTAGAAAAATCTTTTGGAACTTCGTTATTCAAAATAGCCTTGACTATCTTTTCTTCTTTCTCTTTTGGAACTTCTTTTTTAGCAATTAAGGCTAGCTCACGAATGACACTTCTCACCGTTTTTTCATCTTTGAGATCTGCATTTTGAAGGGATTGCACTAGTTTCATAACTTCGTTCATATTCACACCAGTTTTTTTTTCAATATTCCCAAAAAAATTGCTCAACATATTGATCCCCCTTCCTATAAATTTCTAATATAAACTTATAATATGAAAGATTATAGATTTGAGTGTGGTCATTCATCACGTGTATTTGGAAATAAGAGCTTTACAAATAGTCCAAAAGAAAAACCATCATAGCAACGATGGTAATACTAAGATATTAAATTATCACCATTACAATTAATTACCAATTTTCATGAAATACAGCATAGATGTGTGAAATAACTAGTTGGATAGAGGTTGTTTATATAGCTGTAGGAATAACGCAACATAAATTATTCTTAATTTCAGGTGATTTCGAGGACTCCATAGTGAGTTAGAACTGTATTAATTATTACCATACCATTTTGAAACCATAGTTACTTAAAGGTATTTAGAAAGATTTTGGCTTCTTTTGTTATCAGATTAAATAAGTTTAAAAGATCTGTAAACTTAAACTTGCTTTCTCTGGCTTTTATAAAGGAGCTATCACCTATATTGTTTTTACTAAAAGAAGATGTATTAGACATATTAGTTATAATTCCATTAACACGCATCTGTTGCATTTTCAAATATTCTCCTTGTGTGTTTACATTCCAGCCATAAACTCCTAATCCTATTTTTTGTGCTGTTTTGACAAGTTCTGAACTAATTAGCATTTGTGGAAGACTTATATAATCAGCATAAGAAGATATTCTTTCTAACTTTGGTTGGTTAATTTCATTAAACTCAAAACCACTAATCAGCAAACATGTAGGAATATCGGGAAGAAATTTTTTGATTAATTTTAAGGATGCCTCACTAAAAGATTGAATGATAATATTGTTCTTGTTTAAGTCACTTTTAACAGCTTTAGCGATTTTTTTTTCAATTCCTGGGTACAATTGGGGATATTTAATTTCAATTAATAAATCAATTTTTTTTATATACTTGTTCAAAATTTCATCTAGAGTAGGAATTTTCTCGTCACTATACTTTAAATCAAACCAACTCCCTGCATTCAATTGTTTTAGATTACGTAATGATAAATCCTTAACCAAACCACTGCCATTAGTTGTTCTATCAACGGTATGGTCGTGAATGACTACAATCTTTCCATCTTGACTTAACTGTACATCTAGTTCAAGCCGATCAGCATTCAACTCAATTGCTTTATCAAATGCCGCATTTGTATTTTCAGGAGCTAATAAAGAGGCACCACGATGTGCTATAATTTCAGTTTTTATATTTTTTGTCGAACTATGACCCTCCTCTAATGTAATGGTTAATAAAATAAATAAAATTATTATTAAAGTTAACTCATTATTGTGATAGACCAAGTGAACACCTTCTTCTTATAAAAGTTTCCTTAACGGCATTAGTTAAATCTTTTAGAGAGCAGATACTATATCTTATGATTGTTCTTAGAAACGGTGTAGATAGCTAATGAAGTTCACGGTGACATCTATATTTGATGAATACTTTCAGTTTAATCATTAATTACCTGGCTAGCCCATATCCTTATATTATGTTTATACAAAAAGAAGACGCCCTTTCTTCCAAGAGTTATTGAGGACAATAAATCCATCAATCTCTGAAAGGCAAGGACATCGATTTTGATATTATAGCATTGTTTTGTTGAAATTAGTTTACATAATATTATTATGTTTATTTATTTGCAATATGAACCTTAAGTAACTTTCCTTTAACTGTAGTGTCTCTCATCTGTTTTAATACAAGGGATCCTTTCCCATTTAAAATTTCTACATAAGATACATTGTCTTGAATAGTAATAATTCCAATATCTTCAGCAGTTATACCATCTAACTTTGCAATAGTACCTACAAAATCTACAGCACGGATTTTCTTTTTCTTACCACCATTAAAGTATAATTTTGTAATATCTTCGTTTAATTGCTCTTTTTTATCAACTTTAATTTCCGGTTGTTCACTCATTTTAAGCTTAAATGCTGCTTTTGCTAATACAATTTGTTCCTTTGGGGGTAATTCTCTTATTGGTATATTAAAACCAATATATTTTTCTACAGCAGCTAGGAATCTGTCTTCATATGGGGTAACAAGTGTGATTGCTTTTCCTACTTCTCCTGCTCTTCCTGTACGACCAGTTCGGTGCACATAACTTTCTGTTTCAAGTGGCATATCGTAATTGATGACATGTGATATTCGGTCGATATCAATTCCTCGTGCAGCCACATCAGTTGCGACTAAGTAACGGAAATCTCCACGTTTAAATTCATTCATTACATTAAAACGCTCATTTTGTTCCATTCCACCGTGAATTTTATCAACTGTATATCCATCATCGTCTAATAAGTCCACTAATTTATCGACATTGTCTTTTGTACGACAAAAAATGATACAACTATCTGGGTTTTCAACGATTGTAAGGTTTTTTAGCAAAGTAAATTTGTCTGCTTCTTTTACTACGTATGCTGAATGTTCAATTTGTTGGTTAACTTGTTCGGTTTTTTCAATTGTAATGTCAAGAGGATTATCCATATACTTATGACAGAGCTTTTCGACGTCCTTTGGAAGAGTAGCTGAAAACAGCATTGTTAAACGGTTTTTTGGTAAATGATTAATAATAGACTCAACAAGTTCGATAAAACCCATACTTAACATTTCATCAGCTTCGTCAATAACTAAAATTTCAACTTTACTTAAATCTAATGTATGTCGTTCAATATGATCCATTACTCGACCGGGAGTTCCTACAACCACATGTGACTTTTGTTTCAATTCTGAACGTTGGAAAGCAAAAGGTTGTTTACCATAAATAGCGGTTGCTTTTATTCGTTTAAACCGACCAAAGCTCATGATATCTTGTGATACTTGCATGGCTAACTCACGTGTTGGCGTTAAGACCAAGGCTTGAGGTTTGTTTTCATCCCAGTCCACAAGTTCGCAAATAGGAATGCCAAAGGCTGCTGTTTTACCACTGCCTGTTTGAGATTTCACTGATAGGTCTCTTTTGTTTAGAGCTGATGGAATAACTTTAGCTTGTACTTCTGTAGGTGTTGTGAATCCTAATCCTTCTAATGCACGAATAATGTCTTCTGAAATACCGAAATCTTTAAATTGTGTGTTTGTCATTTAACTCTCCCTTTATGTAAGAGGTTTTAACTCTTCTTTGTTCAAAGTTTTTTTCTAGCTACTAACTTTAGCCCATTCCCATTTTGGTGGCTACTGTCTGGCAGTTGATAGAAACTTTCCTACTCGTCTTTTCTTACTTAGTATAACAAGAAATCTGACTGATAGATTAAAACAGAATACTATGTTATAATGATAAAATAATAAATTTATAATGCGCTGCTATATTCATGAGAATAATTTGAGCTCGTTTCGAGCATTGAGTTCTCGAATACAAATCAGTGTTATAGGAATGGGGAATTCAGATGACGTTTCAAAAGCATGAAAAAATAGTATCCGAATTTGTTCAGGCTCGAAGAATACGAGAAAAAATTTCATTCGTTCGTCGTGATGTTGAAGTTGAAGGAGTGATTTTCAAAATCCTTGAAAATTCTTGTATCGTCGAAATTTCTCAAGAGGATGCCAAAAAAATTGGTGCAGCCTCTACCCTAACAGTAGTATCACATAAAAACTATAAAGTATTCTCCTAAAGTAAAAAACGAAGAGAAATTCTTCGTTTTTTTTGTTTATTTTCGGAAATATAAAATTGTATGAAGCGAACATCCTGTTTTTGGATGTTCGTTTTTTTTCAAGATAAGCAAGTATATAAATTTATTTCGCCATGAATCCAGTATTCCCGGTATTTTAAGGAGTAGGTTCTAGTGTGATACCGCTGATTTGCGCTCCA
>NZ_ALJG01000304.1 GCF_000286315.1 Paenisporosarcina sp. TG20
TTAGCCTTTGTTCCATTATGTGCTCCTGCGGGGTCTCGTCTGTCTTGCTTTTCCCGCAGGAGTCGCCACCTTCCACTTCAATCATTCACTTTTTAATATCTCAGTGATAACAATATAGTTTAAAAAATAAATATAAAATATCTTCCTATTTTGTAAATACTTCACCTCAATTTAGATAGAACGATTTTTATGTGTAATCCGTAGATAACTAAACAAAAATTTATCACTGAACTACAAAACTCACTTCCTCTGAGACGAAACTTGCGTTTTTAAAAAAAGAAATCACACTTCACATGGATAGAAATAACGAGTGTCACATCAAATAAATCCCATTTTAGTATATTAGTCTCTATACAAGACACCATTAACACTTGGTTCTTGGCACATCAATTTCACTTTTAAAAAAGTGCATTACGTCTCTCTAGTCTGACTCCACTATAAGTGTAGAAGTCCACCCAAGTTTGAATTGAAAACCTGTTTCTTATGAGGTTACGAGATAGATTTATATTATTTTGTTAGGTACTACAAACATTTGTTACAAAGTTAGCTGTTGAGCATATTCGTTTACTGCTTTTAGTGGGTCCTTGGCGTCCATTATTCCTGACATCACGGCAATTCCCTTTGCACCAGCGTCAAGGACATCCCTAACATTTGCGGGTTTTATCCCACCTATTGCGAGAACCGGGATAGTCACTGAATGAGATACGACTTGTAAAAGTTCTAGACCCTTTGGTGCTAATCCAGGTTTTGAATTAGTAGTGAAGATATGACCTAAAATCACATAGTCTGCTCCTTGTTGTTGTGCCAGTTGAGCATCATCGACTGAATGAACAGAACAGCCAACCCTCAAGCTTTCAAACTGTTTTTTCACAACATCAGCAGGTAAGGAGTGATAGGCAAGTTGGACTCCTTGTGCTTTCAAGGCATAGGCAACATCAATTCGGTCATTGATAATTATTTTAGAAAGTGGAATATTGCGGTTTATTAATAACATCACTATTTCATAAACTTCTTTGGCTGTTTTCGATTTTTCACGGATATGAATGGCATCGATAAATGGATGAATTTGACCAATAATTTCTACTAATTGCTGAGGCTTCTGTGTTCCAGTTGATATGACATGAAGTTTTCCGCGTACCATCTTTTCTGCCCCCATTAAAAATCAGAAATAAAAAAACCACCCCGACGTAGGAGTGGTTTTTTGTTATATGTATGAACTATAACTTGTATATACCACTTCCCTACGCCAGTTCTAACTAGATCAGGTTCAAAGGGTCTGGAGTTTCTCCATCTCAGTCTATAATAGACTCCCCTAGTGTTTACATATTCTATTAAAAATTAGTATAACATACCGGTTTCATTAGAAAAACAGAATACTCAATTATTATACCTAACATCTTGAATTGGAAAATACGAATAACTATTAGCAAAGTAATAAGATGTTCCTATTACTACTACAAAATAAATCAATAGATAGACATCCAACTTAGAAAAGCCAACTAAGTAATAATAGGTTCTTTTTGTTGTATCAGAAAATCGTTTTGCCTCCATCGCGACGGCAATCCGGTGCGCTCTTCTAATACTTTGGGAAAGCATAGGGATAGAGTACGATTTTAATAAATGGTAGAAACCAAGTATCCCTTTCTGACTTTGTACACCTCGAACTTTTAATGCATATCTTATGGTTTGAAGTTCCTCGAACATAATCGGAATTAATCGTACTGCAGCCATAAAACTGTACGCATATTTAGGTTTTAGTTTCAACTGTTGCATGAGAGAATAAAATAAATAAACAGGTCTAGTGGTTAAAGCAAAAATAATTCCTAATGTTGCAAAGACAAGTCCACGAAAGCCTAAATGTAAACCTCTGAAAAAGCCTTCCTCAGTAATATGGATAAGTCCCCACTTAAACCAAGTGACTTCCCCTTTACCAAAGAAAATCATGGATGTAGAAGATGTCAGGAAAATAAGGATGAACGGTATCGAGATAATTAATAACCGCTTCCAAGGATGCCCTGTGAAAAGAATATAAAGAATAGCTGTGCCGATCATATAATTAATAATGATATTTATGTTATGAATGAATAAAATATGAATAAACAAGGCGACGATTAAAATAAATTTAAAACTAGGATTTATTTTATGAAGCCATGTTTCACGAAAAGAAAAATCCAGTTGCATTCATATGTCCCCCTATCCAACAACTTTATGCATCCCTTTTGTGTACTCGGAGGATGAACAATCTATTGTAAGCTCTCCCTGGTCTATGACCCAGACTCTTGTAGAAAAGTGTTCAACTATATTAAGGTCATGTGTAACCATGATAACAATTGTACCTTGTGATCTTAAATACTCAATTTGTTCCAAAATAGCAAATGTGTTTTTAGCATCTTGACCAAAAGTTGGTTCATCTAATAATAAAATTGGTTGCCCTTTAACAGTTGCTGCGGCGACACTTAATCTCCGTTTTTGACCCATAGAGAGTTGATAAGGATGGCTATGTTCATGGTTTTTCAAAAAATAGAATTCCAATAATTCCTCTACTTTGTTTGAAACTTTATCCAGGTTCCACTTTTCCAATCGTAGGGTAAAAGCAACTTCATCATAAACTGAATTTGTGACAAATTGAAATTCAGGATTTTGAAATACAAAGGCAGCATAGTCACTTAATTTGTTAATTTTTTTAGCATCTTGCCCAAAAATAGTGTAGACACCCTTAGTTTTTATTAAATCCATCATCGCGTGTAACAATGTACTCTTTCCTGCTCCGTTTTTACCAAGTACAGTAATCCATTCTCCAGGAAATACGTCTACATTCTTAATCTCTATTTTTTTGTTTTTTCCCCTGAAACCTGTAAAATCTGTTAAAGTAATCGCTGAATTTGAATCCCATCCAGTTGATTGAGGTCGGGGCTTACCATTTGCTAATAGATAATCTTTCCAAGCATCTGGATACCATATTCCTTGGTCAATTAGTACATGCTTATATTGCTCAAATACTTCCTGTTTTGACCCATCAGCAACAATCTCTCCGTTATCACTCAGAATGATTACTCGATCAACAAAATCAACCACATGGTTAATTTTATGTTCAACAATTACCAATGTTTTGTCTTCTCCTACTTCCTTAATTGTATTCCAAACTTCCTCAGTTCCCTCAGGGTCAAGCATAGCTGTTGGTTCGTCTAAGAATAATACATCTGATTCTAGCGCTAGGACTGCCGCTATTGCCAATCGTTGTTTCATTCCACCTGATAAAATTTGAGTTTTTGTATGCATATCATCAAAACTAAGTCCAACTTGTTTCAAATAATATGAAATATAGCTAGGCATTTGATCATGTGGAATTTGAAGATTTTCTAATACAAATGCAATCTCTTCATCTACATATGGCATACAGAATTGCGATTCTGGATCTTGAAACACAAATCCCCAAGAAAGAGGAATTTTAATATTCTCTACTTTCATCGGCACTTCTACTGATGAAGGAATTAGTCCAGTTAGAACCTGTAATAAGGTGGATTTCCCAGACCCCGAAGACCCTACTATTAATACTTTTTCCCCCTTACGAATAGAAAGGGAAAAGTCCTTAAATAGCAGGGATTCTGCTCCTGGAAACTTTAAGCGTAATTTATTAACACTAGCTATCACT
Organism: Paenisporosarcina sp. TG20; assembly: GCF_000286315.1. Taxonomy (GTDB): domain Bacteria; phylum Bacillota; class Bacilli; order Bacillales_A; family Planococcaceae; genus Paenisporosarcina. Next base: position 3,653 of record NZ_ALJG01000304.1, read on the forward strand.
TCCATAGAACCTCCACATTATTTGTCTAAGTCTTTATAATCATTACTTGAAACTGGTCGGATAAGATTTGTAACTTTAGTTTTCTCTAATGCTTGAACGATAAAGTATGCAAAAATACCTGCTATTAAAACAGCGCCCACACATCTAATACCAATCAAAAGGAGTAGATTCCATAATGCTAAATCTCCGATATAACCATAGTAGAAATCTATTAATATAGAAGCTCCTGCAGAGGCAATAGCCGCTAAAGATACGGTAAACATATCAAACTTCTTATACCTGACGGCAGCGAAAACAAGTTCTGCAGCTAAGCCTTGCCCTAAACCAAATATTAATGTCGTAACTCCCCACTCACCACCAAAAATAAATTCCCCATGAGCAGCTGCGACTTCCGCCAATAATGCAACTCCTGGTTTTCGTATAATTAAATAGGCAACCGTAGCCGCAATAAACCACATCCCATAGATAAGTTGCTCTGCATGAAGACCAAATACCGAAACAAACCCATATAATGGACCCCATAACTTATAAACAAGACCAAAAATTAAAGCAATAATAATAGTTACTAAAATATCAGTTAACTTTAATGCTCTCCCCATTCTCATCAAACTCCCTTTTCTATATCTTCACAGGCTTTTGGACAGGCCATTTTTCTAATTTAGATGCCATTTCCCAGAATGAATATTCGTATTGGCTACTAATGATAAAGTGTTCTTTCATCCGTTGTAGATCTTCTGCAGCTAGTGTTTCAGCAATCTTATCAAGTCTATTAATTTGTTCTTCGACTAAGGTTCTAAACCATTCCCCACCATATGCGGCAATCCATTCTTGGTATATCGGTTCATTAGGGGCACATGACTGTAACTTCTCCCCGATTTCATAGTAAAGCCAATAACACGGTAATATTGCTGCGATGATATCTCCTATATGTCCTTGATATGCTGCACGATACATGTGGGAAGTGTATGCATATGCAGTTGGCGACGGCTTGAAATTAGCTTTTTCTGATTCAGTAATTCCGAGACGACGAGAAAAGTTTTCATGCAAGGATAATTCTGCTTCATGAGTGCCCTGTGCGTGTGCTGCCATTCTACTTGTTGTTTCAAAATCGGTAGCCCGAGCTGCACCTAGAGCTTGAACTCTTGCAAAATGGGATAAATAGTAAGCGTCTTGCATGACGTAATAACGAAAATTTTCTAGTGGTAATGTTCCATCACCAATTCCTGTTACGAAAGGATGATTAAAACTTGCTTCCCATATGTGATTTGATTCCTCTCTTAAAAGCTTTGAATATGTCATGAAACGTCCTCCTCATTATTATTATTTAAATCTCGAATGGTACGTCTATCCCCTAATTTGGACAACAAAAAAACCACTTTCTTAATAAACATAAGAAAGTGGTTGTATTGGAAAAATAGGTAGAAACGTATTGCTCCGCAACTCCACTTTCCTACGCTGGTATAAACCAGATCAGGTTCTAAGGGTCTTAAAGCTTAACTTTAATCTCAACCTTTTTAATAAGTAAATGTTTCTATTTACCTATTGAAGGTCCCCCTAGTGGAAGATATTACTATTCAGTTTTTTACATTTCCATCATAACATACTTACAATTGATCTGCCTATAACAATCTGCTCCAACGTGAAACTTTTCCTAGTGCCAATTCGTATGTTTAAATAAGGTTAAATAAGGAAGGGGAAATAATTGAATGAGCAAGTATTCGATTGATGAATTTATTAAAAAAACCCAGCAGGATGAACGTGAGAATGATTATTTCGAATTAGAAACTGAACGCATTTTGGAAGTGAATTTAACGGATCTTGTTTGGGCAAAGGCAGGGTCAATGATTTCTTACACCGGGCAGATTAAATTTGAACGGGAAAAGATGCTAGAGCACGGCGTCAGTCAAATGTTTAAAAAGGCATTGACAGGAGAAGGTGCTTCTCTAATGAAAGCACATGGAAAAGGAAGATTATATTTAGCAGATCAAGGAAAAAAAATCACAATTTTCGAGCTAAATAATGAGTCAATTACGGTGAACGGTAACGACCTTCTTGCTTTTGAACCCACGATCAAATGGGATATTAAACTCATGAAAAAAGTTGCCGGCATGATGTCTGGAGGTTTGTTCAATGTGACTTTGCAAGGCAAAGGAAAAGTGGCAATCACCTCACATTACGAGCCATTGACCCTGCTTATCCGACCTGGTGAATCTGTTATCACAGATCCAAACGCAACTGTCGCGTGGTCCGGTCACTTAACTCCTGAATTTAAAACAGATTTTAGCTTTAGAACTTTATTAGGACGTGGTAGCGGAGAATCCATTCAAATGGAATTCAAAGGCGAAGGATTTGTCATCGTTCAACCATTTGAAGAAGTCTATACGACTGGCGAGTAACTCTTTTTAAATTCAAATCTCAAGAAAATATGAAAAGCGCAAAGGCGTTTCTCTAGCTCGACACTGGTGCTGGAGCGACAAACAAATGACACCCAGTAGAAATTAATTCTACTAGAGTGTCATTTGTATTTATATTGAACTTTATTCAAGACGTTCAGGAATTGCAGGAAAATGTCCTCCATTAATTTCAGTAAAAAAGTTTGAGTTATTTGGATTTGGTTCTGGTTGTTGCTTTAAGGAACTAGCATTCACTTGTGCTGTAAGGTTGCTAAGCATTAATAGAACCTTATCTATATCTTCCTTAGTAGCAAGCTTCTTTTTTTCAACGAGTAAATAACCTAATTTTCCACTCGCTTCAATTGTACCCCATTGTACGTCCTTTATATTGGCTATCCCATTTTGGCGTAATCGCATTTCAAGTTTGTCCACAGTTAGGCGCAATTTCTTCAAATTCTTTTCATTTAACTGTCCATTTTCGATAATGACTTTGGAGCGTCCAGTAAAGATAGTTTCAGTAAAATCCCATTTCAATTGGATATATTCAATAATTGCCAAGATTACTATTAGCATAGCCGCAGTCGCAAGAGTAACCCAAACATTTTGGCCGCTTATAGGCTGTATTAAAAGTGTACCGATTGAAATCATTATGACTGTTTGGGAAATTGTCATTTGGGAGATAGATCTTCTACCAGAAAGTCTTAATAAGAATATACCGAATATGATAATTACCACGGATTTCCACATCCAGCTAAAATCATCCATACATATCACCGCCATGTTAGTTAGTTTCCATAGCATTAGCAATTTGATGGTTTATATACGAATGAAATCAATATTGACTAAACTGTTCATAGCTTTTATAGAAGATAAACTTGCAACAACAAACAAATCAATTCGCTAATTTTTTTAGTCAATATTAAAACTGAACCCCAAAAAACCAGTTTTAGTAATTGTTTAGACACTAGTTGTTTTAACTTGGAACTTGGAGACGTTTTGAAGTGGCATTGTCATCCAAGTATCTTTCTTTTTAAACTTAGTAGATACTTCGATTTTTCTTTCCTTTACCGAACCAGTTAGTCTAAGCCTATTTCCGTATTACACCATGGGGCAATAGTGCATGGACTCCTTTTACACCATTAACCACTTGAGTTACTCTTAAGTCAACAGCAACGCTTGCCAATGCTGTTGCCTGTACTTTTTCAATTCCATAAAACTGTTGCATGAGTATAACCATTTCATCAAGTGCTACAGCTGCAGCCTCATTTAAATCTTCATTAAACCCAAAAGTAATCCATCCTGCTGGTGTATTTGCTCTAGGCATATTCAGCTGCATATCATCCCTTACAGTTAAAGTGATGTCTACGAAATCCATCGGGCATTCAATCGCTGTACCCGAACTTTCTCCGTCTCCTTGAAGAGCATGGCCATCTCCTAGTGAAAATAAAGCTCCCTCTACTGCTATAGGCAAGTATAAGCTACTCCCTCTGACTAATTCTTTACAGTCAATGTTTCCACCACAATAACGGGGTGGCGTTGTAGAATGCAAACCAGGTTCTGCAGGTGCTACACCCATTAACCCTAAAAACGGAGACAGACCTACATGAAACAGCTGACCGCCAATTTCAGCCTTCCCAGCCATAGTTATTGAATCAAGTTCCCAGTCTACCTGTAATTTTTCTGTGTTGGTAATTCCTAATTTTTCATTTTGCCAATTAGGAATTCCTCCCGCCCAATTACGACCATACCACCCTGGGACCAGCTCATTAACCCTTACTTCCAACACCATTCCAGGGGTTGCTCCTCGTATAGCAATCGGTCCTATTATCGGGTGCTTTGGTATCTCTTCGTTCTCTCTTGACTCGAAAATTATTCTTTCTTCTTGTTTAGAGGATGAATATCCCCATTGAATATCCAACGTTTTTAATTGAATAGAATCACCTGAATCTACTGTTATAATCGGACGATACTTATTGTTAAAAGAACCATGTAGATTTTTCTTTTCAAGATTTATTTTATGTATCAAGCATACTCGCTCCTTAAGATATGTTTTTTAAATGCTTTAGGAAAAAATTGTAATACTATTAAAAATCTCAAAACTTTGTTCTATCGATAAAAGTTTTTACTATCATCACCATAAGCATATAGGAACCAACTTTTTGTCCATTCCAGGTACATACCTACTTTTATATTAAGTTAATTTTACAAATATTGATACTGCATGTATTAAATTTTCAATTACATCTCCTTTTCTTTGCTAGTAACCATGCCACGGATTTAAATACCATGCATTCAAATTTTTCGCTTTGGTGGATAAGAGAATACACACTAACCGCACAGAATTAGGTAGCTGAAGATACAATTCCGGCCTTTCTTTGCTTTCTTTAATAGTACCTGTAATTTTGCTAGTACTGTTCCTTTTCTGTTTGAAAATTCGGCTTACAAAGGAGTAAAAAGCTTGAGTTTTCCGGATAAGTGATAGTTTTAGCATAAAGTGGATTTACTAAGAGATGTCACATGTTTTTTTGTTCGTTTTGGAGTGGCTTAATTGAGGACTTTTAATATTATTCCAACTTGGATTGTGTTTTTTCCAACTTGGATCCCGAAAATTCCAACTTGGCATCTCATTTTTCCAACTTGGACACCATTTTTTCCAACTGAGCAATCGCTCACTCTTATTTTCAATAGAAAGCCTTGTTTGTTTGCTGAAAAAGTGTCGTTAATTTTTTAATTTCCCTAAAAAGCACTTAAAATCGATGTCATTTCATCTAACAAGCACTTGGTTTGCCAAAAAGATTCTAACAATCCAAGGTTTAACTGAACACCAAAAAGCCCACTAACAATCAGTGGACTTTTTGTGATTTCTATTGAATTCATAAGTCATTTCAACACTATTACAAGAAAAATTTGAATAAATCAGTTGCCGATTTATCGAATTTTCTACGGATAAGGGGACATAGACTGCCATTTTGCTACTCTTTAATCTATTTTTAAAAACACCTTTGAAACAAGATCTGCCACATAACCACTACCATTGTTATCTTCCACACCTTCAATCATCATCGCAAGTATGAAAACAGGATTTTCAGAGTTATAGGCAACAAAGAATCCATTTTCCTGTCCCTTCTCTTCCAAAGCTACTTTCAATTCCGCCGTGCCAGTTTTTCCAGCAAGCGGAATAGCTGGGAGGTTGGCCGACTGAGCAAACCCATCAACGACAACGTTACGCAGGCTTGTTCGGAGGAGCGCAGCATTTTCCGCACTCACCAACCCTTCTTTCCAAACTTGTGCGGTTTCTTCGTCCATAAACAGTGTCGGCTTATACATCACTCCGTCTGTCAGTAAGACTCCATACATCGATGCCAGGTGAATAATATTCGTTAGCATTTGCCCTTGTCCGAACGATGTATCAGCAAGTTGACCTTCTGAGTCAATACTGCCATCATTTGAAATCTGAGAAGATTTCATGTTATAAGCGAACGGAATTTCTTCGCCAAAACCAAATCGTTTTAATCCCTCCACAAATGCCTTAGGTCCCATTTCCAATGCTTCCTGTGCGAAGTAAATATTGTCGGAATAAACGAGTGCTTTGTTCAGATCAATTGGATTTGGTGCTTCCGAATGGACACGCGTCACTCGGTAATTACTCCAAGATGAATTCTTTTGCCATGTTTCCCCTGTAATCGTCAATCCTTCAGTCGCTTCTAGTGTGCCGGCTTCCAAGCCAATAGCCGCTGTCATCGGTTTTATGGTTGAACCTGGTGCGTAGGCAGATGTAAATCGATTGAATAGTGGATTAAGTGGACTTTCCTGTAGTTCCTTGTAGCGAGTCCCGCTTATACCCAGCATTAATTCGTTAGGATCAAACCCTGGGGAACTGACAAGAGCAAGTGTTTCACCCGTATCAGGATCAACAGCTGCACTGGTACCCGGCTCACCAATCATTGCCTGATAGATTGTTTTCTGTAACTCTGCATTGATCGTTAATGATATAGTTTCTCCATTAACGGCTGGAGTTTCGGAAACTGTTATATCTTTAACACCTTCTTCTAACTTGTCAATATAAATACGGACACCATCCTTCCCACGGAGTCGATCTTCAAGTAACAACTCCATGCCTTGTCTTCCGATGAGGTCGACAGAAGTATATCCTTCATCTTCACGCTCAGCCAATTGCTTCTCTGTAATTACCCCAATATAACCAGATAAATGCGAAAGTGCTTCTTCATACGGGTACTCACGCATCGGAGACTGTTGTCTCATAACACCAGGAATATCAGGAATTTGTTCCAACACTACACTATTGTTTTTGGCAATGATTCCAATAGGTACAAAATGATTCGGTTTCACCCAGCTTTGATTTAGCTGACCGTCAATATACTCTAAAGTTGTGCCAAGCAACTCAGCCAACTCAACCTTTTTCGAATCGTCGGTGAACTTTTCCGGAACGATACCTATTTCAAACCCACTTCCGTTCGCAGCAATTGCCCGTCCATTACGGTCGTGGATTTCTCCACGTTTAGAGCTGAGTGTTGAAATTCTCACTGCATCGCCCTCTTCAAGCTCTGGGAAAATAAATGAAGGATTCCATTCTACAAACCAGTTCTCTGTTTCTTCATGAGTTTCTTGAATTAGTGTCATTGTTTTCTCAAACTCCACTGGTCCTGCAATTGTATCCATTTTTACTTGAAGAGGAAATACTGCTGGTACCTCCTTGTCCCATTTCGTATCTTTGGAAGGTTTTGAGTACGTAACTTTTACATTTTCAATACCAAGATCCTTTTGAAGTTTCTTCTGACGCTCCACGAATTTTTCGGTCCCGAATTCCTCTTTTGTTCCGTGAGCTAAAAAATCGTTGTACATAACGACAAAATCGTTTTTGTTCCAATGATCCACATATTCCGCTAACCTTTCCTCCGGCGTTACCTTCTCCTGGCAACTCGTGAGGAAAATGAGCAATGTCAGTGAGAAAACTCCAATCAATACTTTTTTCAATCTAAGAACCTCATTTCATTTAAAATTATACTAGACAAGCTATTGGCAGTTAATATCAAGCTGTGACTGACGATAGATTATAATTCAAATGTCTGACCTAGTTGTTTGCGTTACAGATATAATATAGGTAGACTAAGTTACCTGTTATAGTTGTCCCATTATTAAAATTTTCAAGTGTAGACTCTATATATCTTTCACATATGTTTAAGATATCTAAACATTTTAGTGTCAAAGTATTTTCATAAACCTGTAACAAGTGAAAACCGAGTTATTTACTTTCTCTATATTTTTCATAAAATAAGTATTTCTTCAATACATTAATAACATGCCTTTAAATCTTCAAGACCTATTGCTATTTTTACATATATGGTCTATATATAGTTGTAGTAATCATTACAGACTGGACAGGAGGATCATATGGATCAATTCGATCAAACCCTTGCGTCATTTATTGAAGCTGCAGGGTGGCTAGCTCCTGTATTTTTTGTTCTTTTACATTTATTTAGACCACTTTTGTTTATTCCGGTTATTGTAGTCTGTATTGCAGGTGGAGTTTTGTTTGGTTTCCTTCAGGGGGCAGTATTATCTTTTATTGGTCTTTCTTTGATGAGTTTAGTTTCTTATTTGCTTGTTAACAAATTTCCGAAGTTCCAGGAAAAAGTCTCACGTTTAAAAGAAAAAGTGTTTAAGGACCGCACAATTTCCGTTAGTCAGGTCATGATTTTACGAATTATGCCTTTTGTCCATTTCCATTTACTTTCACTTTATCTAATGGAGATGTCAAAGACTTTTAAGGAATATATGTATTATTCTTTATTGGGTCTCATTATGCCGGCTGTACTTTATACTGCTTTCGGGGAAATTATCACTGAATTACCTTGGTATTTAACAGGGCTCATGTTCATTATATTGATTATTATTTATTTTTATATAGCTAAACAAAATGACTCACGTCTAGAATCTAATTGAATTGAATGCAAATATCAGTTTTACTGAATAGGATTCTCTCTTGTAACTATTCACAAGATCCTTATTAAAGGGTCTTTTTTTATGGAGTAAGCAGTATGTACGGAGAAGTTTTTGCTTTTTTGTTATAGTAGAAATAAATATGGGAGGTTTTATTCATGGCAAAAGATAGTTCATTTGATATTGTTTCAGAAGTTGATTTCTCCGAAGTTAAAAACGCCGTCACTTTAGCGACAAAAGAAATTAAGACTCGTTATGATTTTAAAGGAAGTATAAGTAGTATTACATTGGATAATGAAGAGATTGTATTAGTTTCCGACGATGAGTATAAGTTGGAGCAGTTGAAGGATGTTTTAATTAGCAAGTTGATTCAACGTAATGTATCTATTAAGAACATTGATTATGGCAAACTCGAAGGTGCTTCCGGGGGAACTGTCCGTCAGCGAACGAAACTAATTCAAGGGATTGATAAAGACCTAGCAAGAGACATTATCGCCATCATTAAGAACAGTGGTGTTAAAGTGAAAACTCAAATTCAAGATGATCAAATCCGTGTGACTGGAAAAAATCGTGATGACCTTCAAGCAATAATTTCAGCGGTCAGACAGGCAGAAATGCCAATCGATATACAGTTCATCAATTACAGATAGGTAAAAATAAGGGGTATTTCACGATAAATTACCCCTTATTTCTTAACTTATTCATGAGCTTGTCATGTAGCTTTGAAAAAATGAAATACGACAGGATAGAACCAATAAAAGCAAGTGACATATCCCATTGTGCATCCCACATATCACCCTGCATACCTAAAAAATCATCTTTCCTCTCTTCTTCTTTAATCGGCAAATAAGTACTCAACCATTCAATGATTTCGTAGAACGCAGCAATAGCTAGAATGATACTCGAAGTAATGCCAAACAACCATCGACCTTTGACTAGTGGTGTGTTCCTTATCAAAACTTCTCTTACCACAATCGCAGACAAGCCTTTTAATAAATGTCCAAATCGATCATAATGGTTACGTTTCAAATCAAATTCATCTTGTAGCCAATTAAAAAGTGGTACCTCAGTGTATGTGTAATGTCCACCGATAAACGTAAGGATTGATAATAAGGCCATAATGCAATAAGAAAGGGTTGTGAAGCGATACTTATTGTAAACGGCAATGACAATAGCCAATATTACTATTGCAGGACTAACCTCTGACACCCATGTCCAAACATCTCTAGGATTAATAGCTGACCAGATAAAAACAATAATAACCGCTATAAGCAAGGAAAGGTTTACTTTTGTACCCTTATCTACCCCCACTAGTATCACTCCTTCCGCTCAACAGTATGAGAAGAAACAGAAGTGCATATACAGTATTGTCTCTCTTTTCGGATAATCCAGGGGTGTAGGTCTCAAATAGAAATCGTCAATTCAGTAACCTCTTGACTTGATTACTATTACAAACCCTTAATCTCAAGTATCCACACAAGACGTTATCCAAATTGCTTGTTCATCTCTTGAATCATTTCTCTGCCCGAATAAGTGTGTGGAAGCTGCAACATAACGAACTTATTTAATTTGCGGTTCAACTTATATAGATCCAAAACAGCATAGCTTTCATTCACCGCATCAATAAATAGATCGCCTCATTCATCTGGCTGATTATTGCACGTTCACTCGTTTTCATATACCTAAGTCCGTCAGCTTGCTCCATATAACGCTCAATCTGGTTTATGGTCACACCATCCATCCTCATATTCTCACTGATTCCATTGCAAATCATATCGTCCAATCTTTTTAAATCCTTTGCAAGCAATGGACCTAGAACAAAATGATAGCGTGTTTTGCTATTCATCACCACTATGTACTTTCTACGATTAAGCAGGAACATATGGGAATGCCAGGAATAGAATTAATCCTGATTGGTTTCCGGTTTCTCAAGCAAGTCCTTCTTCAAATAATCTGCAAGCTTCTTCGTGCATTGAATGGTCAACATTACTTCTCACCTCTTCTTCAACCTTAGTAAAGACCGTTTAATTAATCATACAATTAATGGTCATTCCATGCTATGGATATGGGGTAAAAGGCTATATAAAGGGAATCTCCCGAACAAGGCCTCGTGGCTGGTAGGTTATAATTTTATACTAGATCGATCAAATATTACTTATTTACTCATACAAAAATGCTTGTAGAGAAAAAACCATAGAGGTTTCTCTACAAGCTGAGGAATGGTTCCCTGTTCCAAAAAAAAGACTTACTTGGAGTATACGAATCGAACTCATTAAAGTGTGAGCTCAATTCAGGTATCCAAGTAAGGTGCTTCGGATAAAAAAATTATCCATCATATCAAATGATGATTTATTTAAGGTCGAAACGATCTGCGTTCATGATTTTAACCCAAGCCGCGACAAAGTCATTCACAAACTTCTCTTTGTTGTCGTCTTGTGCATAGACTTCTGCAAGGGCACGCAAGACTGAGTTTGAACCAAATACGAGGTCAAATCGTGTTGCTGTGCGTACGACTACACCTGTTTTGCGGTCGCTTCCTTCGTATAGGTTGAAGTCTGATGGCTTCCACTGAATGCCCATGTCAAGTAGGTTAACGAAGAAATCGTTAGTAAGTGTACCGACACGGTCTGTGAATTCGCCATGTTTTGTGCCACCGTGATTTGTACCAAGAACACGCATTCCACCAATTAGTACCGTCATTTCCGTCGCTGAAAGGTTTAACAGTTGTGCCTTGTCTAACAGCTGCTCTTCTGGGCTTACGCTGTATTCTTTCTTCTGGTAGTTACGGAATCCGTCAGAGACCGGTTCTAATACGTCAAAGCTATCAACTTCTGTTTGCTCTTGTGTTGCGTCACCGCGTCCAGGAGTAAATGGAACTGTTACTTCAACACCCGCATCTTTAGCTGCTTTTTCTACTGCGGCACTACCACCCAGCACAATCAAATCAGCAATGCTGACTTTCTTTTCAAGCTGGCTTTGAATTTCTTCATATACAGAAAGAACTTTTGCAAGTTGTTCTGGCTGATTCGCTTCCCAATCCTTCTGTGGTGCAAGGCGGATTCGGGAACCGTTCGCTCCACCGCGCATATCGGAACCACGGAACGTACTAGCAGAAGCCCAAGCAGTTGTTGTTAACTCACTGACTGTAAGACCTGAGTCTAAGATTTTTATTTTAAGGTTCGCTACTTCAGCGTTAGTTAATTCGTAATCAACATGTGGTATTGGATCTTGCCAAATTAGTTCTTCTGCAGGAACTTCTGGACCAAGGTATCTTTCTTTAGGACCCATGTCACGGTGAAGTAACTTGAACCATGCACGAGAGAATGTTTCTGCAAACTGATCTGGATTTTGGTGGAAATGGCGGGAAATCTTTTCGTATTCAGGGTCCATACGCAATGCCATATCCGCAGTCGTCATCATCGTAGACACGCGGATAGATGAATCTTCTGCATCTGGTGCAAGATCCTCTTCTTTAGGGTTAATCGCCGCCCACTGGTAGGCACCCGCGGGGCTCTTTGTAAGCTCCCACTCGTATCCAAATAATAGATCATAGAAACCGTTATCCCACTGTATCGGATTGGCTGTCCATGCGCCATCGATGCCGCTAGTGATCGTGTCACGACCTTTACCACTTTCATGAGAACTTAACCAGCCTAATCCTTGTGTTTCGATATCCGCTGCTTCTGGTGATGCTTCAACATGAGCTGGATTCCCAGCACCGTGCGCTTTACCAAATGTATGACCACCAGCTGTTAGTGCAACGGTCTCTTCATCGTTCATCCCCATACGTGCAAATGTTTCGCGGATGTCGCGGGCACTTGCAAGTGGATCCGGCTTTCCGTTTGGACCTTCAGGATTAACGTAGATCAGACCCATCTGAACGGCAGCAAGTGGATTTTCAAGATTGCGATCGCCTGAGTAGCGGTTGTCATCAAGCCATTCTTTTTCATTACCCCAGTAGATGTCTTCTTCTGGATGCCAAACATCTGCGCGTCCTCCAGCAAAACCAAATGTCTTTAAGCCCATAGATTCAAGCGCAACATTACCAGTTAATACGATTAAGTCCGCCCAGGAAATCTTATTCCCGTATTTTTGCTTAATCGGCCACAGAAGTCGTCGTGCTTTATCAAGGTTTCCATTATCTGGCCAGCTGTTAAGTGGAGCAAAACGTTGTTGACCCGTTCCGCCGCCCCCGCGACCGTCACCAGTACGATACGTACCAGCTGCGTGCCAAGACATTCGAATAAAGAATGGACCGTAGTGACCGTAATCAGCAGGCCACCATTCCTGACTGTCTGTCATCAGGTTATGAAGATCCTGCTTCAGTGCTTGATAATCCAGCTTTTTAAATTCCTCTGCATAATCAAATTCTTCACCCAGTGGATTGGTCTTTTTGTCATGTTGATGAAGGATATGTAAATTTAGTTGATTTGGCCACCAGTCCTTGTTTGTCGTACCAACCGTCGTTGTCGTGATAGCACTCTCTTCATAAGTTTTTTCATGTGTTTGTCCGTGTGATACTGGGCACTTCCCAGCGGTGTTGTTTTCATTGTGATCCATCTGTAATTCCCCCTAGCTTTCTTTGTAATATAAGTCGTAAATCATGACGCGTTTGCTCAAAACAACTTTACAAGTAATAATAATCATTCTCACATTATAATTATACTAAATAGATTTTTAAATTGAAAGAAAGAAGCATACTGAACTCTTAACCTTTTAAAATATGAAATCAAACAAAGGAAGATACAATGTTGTTCAAGTTAAGAATTCACAGCATAAATACCCTTCACATAAATCGGATTAGCGAGAGTGTCAACAAATAAAATACTTTTTAGAATGTTAATCTCTATATACTAATTAGACCATAAACACCCCGGCTTATGGCACCTGAAATTATATGCGATTTATTCAAATAAAAAAAACGCCTAAGTAAAAGGCGTTTAAAAAATCTTTTTCTGCACTTGTTCTTCCTTCAACATTTCAACCGCTTCTCTAAATCGCATTGAATGTACATTTTCTCGTTCACGTAAAAATCGTAGCGAATCGTTAATGTAAGGGTCATCCGAAACGTCAATTAACCATTGATACGTTGCACGCGCTTTTTCTTCAGCTGCAATATCTTCATATAAATCTGCGATTGGGTCCCCTTTGGATTGGATATACGCTGCGGTAAATGGAACACCAGCTGCATTATGATAGAAGAGAGAATGACCGTGACTCACAAAATGCGCTCCAAGACCCGCTTCTACTAATTGATCAGGTGTCGCATCTTTCGTTAATTTATAAATCATCGTCGCTATCATTTCCAAGTGACTAAATTCTTCTGTCGAAATATCTGTCAACAACCCAATGACTTTGTCCGGTACCGTGTAACGCTGATTCATATACCTTAGTGCTGCTGCTAGTTCACCGTCGGCACCTCCATATTGTTCCATTAAAAACTTTGCTAACATTGGATTTGTATCTCTGACTTCTACCGGATATTGAAGCTTTTTGTCATAAATCCACATCGTCTATCCAGCCTCCTTTCATACATGCCATGGCCATGGAGTACAGTTTACTTTGGTACAAGACACGGGAGTAAGTCGAGTTAATGGTCCATAAAGGGATTCATATGATCTTCTAATTTTCCTCGCAACCTTCATTATATTCTTTAACTTTTGACACCCGATAAGATCATCTGGATGTGTATGCATATATAACTCCCACTCGATTACATTAAAGTCGGCAATTTGAAGGTCCAATAACATCCTCTTCTGTTCTTCGCTCATGAGATACCTTCTTCATTTGAATATCCATCTACTAACATCGGCCACACAGACCCATGAATAAATGCAGCTGCCGGATCATATTCAACACAATTAACCGGCTGTTTTTGCCACCAAATTGGAGGTGGTAAAACAAAATAATGTGGCTGTCCTCCTGGTGGAACATAGACGCCTCGATACGCTAACGTATTAACATTATTCACTCCTCTTGGTTAACATATGATGTTCATGAAAATAATATTAGCAAATTCTGAGAACAAATTTTCAACCTCTGATGTTAGGAATCTCTCTTTTTATGACAACTTCTTAACTTCTTCAAGAAAGATTACACAAGAAAAAACCGTCAAAAGAAATCCAAATTCCTTTTGACGATTTTTTATTTCAAGCTTTATGAGATAGTTCTTTGCCCTACACATATATGATGGGAAACATACATTTATTTGATTTTAACTCAACTCTTGCCCTTTTTTATCTATATACAATTTACCATCTTTACCTACTTCCGCATAAAACACTTCTGATACTGAATTAATTCCTGATAGTTTAAGTTGCTCGGTTAACCATTGAGAAGTTATATTTAATTTCTTTAAGTTTAAAGAAACAATACTTCCATCTGAAATCACTGCTGTTGAAATAGGGTAAATATTCGGTTGAGTTAGTTGTATCCCCATGTCGGATTTTGTCACAAATTTCTGAGGTTCTTTTTTCATAACAGATAATTTTCCGCTTGTTTCAAAAATCGCATAGTCCACATCAAAAATGGAAAAAACATTCTTCACTCTTAGAAGAGCATTTAGTGCATCAACATCCAAGCGTACTTTACGAAGTTCATCTTCCATAATTTTACCGTTTTTAATAACTATTCTTGGTTGTCCTTCAATAAGTACACGTGCTTCTCTTGAATTAATACTTATAATCCCTAGAACAATCGTAAAAATACTCCATGCTACTAACGCTATTAGCCCATTCCTAATACTTAAAGTTGAATCGATTGCTAAGGAAGCACCTATGGTACCAATTGATATGGCGGAAATAAAATTAAAAAACGTCATTTGAGCAATTTCTTTTCTTCCCATTATCCTGGTTAAAATTAATAACACTGTAAATGCAATAAGCAACCTAACTATTAAAACTGAAACAGTCATTTCTAAACTCCCTTAAAGTAAATTTGCTTTTACACATATTATTGTTACCCATACTTCATAAATACATGTACAAATTCATTTAAAAGGTAAGAAAAACCGTGCAAAGTAGGCCCGGTCCTTTTAAGAAGGGTAACCATAGAAACCCTTTGATTTCCGCTACGGTGGACGCTTTTCGCGGGCATGGCTTCAGTCTCCTCGTCACTGCGTTCCTACGGGGCCTTCAGCTCA
>NZ_ALJG01000305.1 GCF_000286315.1 Paenisporosarcina sp. TG20
GAGACCCCGCAGTGGAGCGCTAGCGACCAAGGAGGCTCGCCGCCCGCCCCGTGGAAAGCGTCCGCCTGGAGCGCAAATCAGCGGTATCATACTAGAACCTACTCCTTAAAATACCGGGAATACTGGATTCATGGCTCACTAAATTTATATACTTTCTTATTTTGTAAGAAAAACCGAGAGAAATACGCACAGTCCTTTAATTAAAGGACTGGTGATTCAAGTATCAGTTTAAAGAATAAGACAGCCGTCTATATAAATCTAGGGATTTTTGTTACAACGTACTTTCATGTTTCGAAGCTAGCGTAGCGATGAAGAATTAGACGGACGCTTTCTAATGGTTTAAGAAAAGGCCTACCTAAGTACGGTAGACCTTCAGTCTTTTTATTGATTATACGGGATATACGGGATGTTTACGAGGTGGTTGAGGAACATGTTTCGTACTATAGGCACGGAAACGCATTCCAAGAACATCACGTAAACTACTTGGTGCAACAATTTCATCAATAATCAATTCGGAAGCTAATTTGTAAATGTTAATTTCCTCTTTATATTCTTGATGTTTTTCTTGAACAAATTTCAAACGTTCTTTTGGATCTTCAATTGCTTCTATTTTATTTGAGAATACAGCATTTACAGCAGCTTCAGGTCCCATCACAGCAATTTGAGCTGTAGGTAAAGCGATACATACATCCGGTTCAAACGCTGGACCTGCCATTGCATATAAACCTGCACCATATGCTTTACGTACAATAACTGAGATTTTTGGAACGGTAGCAGAACTCATGGCCATAATTAATTTTGCACCATGGCGTATGATTCCAGCTCGCTCAACTTTTGTACCAATCATAAAGCCAGGTACATCTGCTAAGAACAGCAACGGAATTCCAAATGCGTCACATAAATTAATAAACTTCGCGGCTTTATCAGCAGAATCTCCAAACAATACTCCGCCTTTGGATTTTGGTTGGTTAGCAATAATTCCTACTGCTTGACCTTCGATTCGAGCTAGACCTGTGATAATTTCTGGTGCAAATAATTTCTTGACATCAAAGAATGAGTCTTCGTCAATTAATTGGTCTATTGCTTCATACATATCAAATGGTGCATTTTGGTTCTCGGGGATAATGGCTTCGAGTGTTCGTCCTGCTTTCACAGCTTTAGACTCGATCACTTTCGGCATTTCAGTAAAGTTGGCTGGGAAGTAAGCTAAATAACGGCGAGCTTCAGAAATAGCTTGTTGCTCATCTGTTGCTAATACATCTCCACATCCACTTACTGAGCAATGCATGCGAGCACCACCCATTTCTTCAAGCGTCACTTTTTCACCAATAACTTTTTCAGCCATACGTGGTGACCCTAAGTACATCGAGGCATTACCTTCGACCATAATAACAATATCGCAAAATGCAGGGATATAAGCGCCTCCTGCAGCTGATGGACCGAACAAGATACAGATTTGAGGAACAAATCCAGACATTCGCACTTGATTGTGGAAAATCTTACCTGCTCCACGTCGATTTGGAAACATATCTAATTGATCCGTAATACGTGCTCCAGCAGAATCGACTAGGTAAAGCATTGGTACACGAGTTTTCTCAGCAATCTCTTGAATACGAATAATCTTCTCAACTGTACGAGATCCCCATGAACCTGCTTTAACCGTTGAGTCGTTTGCCATCACACAAACTTGTTGACCTCCAACTTTTCCTGTTGCCGTAACGACACCATCAGCTGGAAGATCACCCGCCTCACAATTTGCAAAACGTCCATCCTCTAAATACTCTCCATCGTCAAATAGCAATGCTAAACGATCTCGAACAAATAATTTGTTTTGTTCTTTCATTTTTTCATGATATTTCGGATGACCACCTGCGAAAATATCGGCTAACTTTTCCTCTAACAATTCATTGTATGCTGTCTTCTGTGTCAATTGTATTGCCCCCTTTGTTTCATTCCACTTACCCCAAATACTTCTTACTCAAATGTTACAAGTACATCGCCTTCATTTACAAAATCACCAATTTGTACATCCACTTTTGCAATTTTACCAGCAGTTTCAGTTTCTATTGGAATTTCCATTTTCATTGATTCTAAAACCATAACAGTTTGTCCTACTGTTACTTCTTCACCTTCTTGAACTACGATATTAAATACAGTTCCAGCCATTGTCGATTGAACTTGTTTCATGTTATTTTCCTCCTTTTTGTTGGTCGAGCCATTGTGGTAATACAGCTGTATTATATGTCCCATCTTGGAACGCTTTTGCTCCTAAAAACTCTTGAAACAATGCTACATTTGTTTTAATTCCTTCAATCTTAACAGATGAAAAGAAGTTTTGTGCTTTTATGATCGCTTCTTCTCTTGATTCTGATTGGACGATAACTTTTGCAATCATTGGATCATAGAAGGGGGTTACTGTATTTCCTTCTTCATAACCAGCATCGATGCGGATACCATTTAGTGAACCCCAATTTAAGCTTTTGATATTCCCAGGTGAAGGGAAGAACGTTTTCGGATCTTCAGCATAAATACGGAATTCAAGAGCATGTCCTGTCGACTGAATGTCTGCTTGGTTTGTCACTGGAAGATGCTCACCTTTAGCTACTTGCAATTGCCACTCTACTAAATCAAAGCCCGTTACTGCTTCAGTCACTGGATGTTCAACTTGTAGTCTTGTATTCATTTCTAAAAAGTAGAATTGATTATCTTCGTCTACGATAAATTCAACAGTACCTGCATTTCGATAATTTACCGCTTTTGCGGCATCAACCGCTGCTTGTAACAAGCGTTCGCGTGCATGCTGCGGGAAATTTGGTGAAGGTGACTCTTCAATCACTTTTTGATTACGTCGTTGAACAGAACAATTACGTTCAAATAAATGAACGATATTACCATGGGTATCACCGAATATTTGAACTTCTATGTGACGACCGTCTGAAATATATTTTTCTAAAAAGACTACATCATCACCAAAATACGCTTTTGCGCGTGTTTTAACGGAGACAAAGTTCTGACTGAGCGCTTGTTCATTATCACAGCGAATCATACCAATCCCGCCTCCACCACTACTAGCTTTTAGCATTACTGGGTATCCGATTTGCAGTGCTTCTTCAATAGCATCTTCTAGGGTTTGTACACCCTCATCAGTACCAGGCACCACGGGCACACCTGCTGCTTTCATTGTTTGGCGAGAACCAATTTTATCTCCCATAGTTTCAATGGTCTCCGGCGTCGGACCAATAAAAATCATACCTGCTTCTTCAATTTTACGTGCGAAATCGGCATTTTCTGAAAGCAGACCGTAACCTGGATGGATAGCGTCAACTCCTTCACGCTTAGCTAATGCTATAATATCATCTACTTTTAAATACGATTGCTGAACTTGGTTTGGACCAATTAGAAATGCTGAGTCAGCTTCTTTTACGTAAGGTAAATTAACATCTGCTTCTGAATAAATTGCTACTGTTTCGATATGTAACTTTTTACACGTTTCTATAATTCGTCGTGCAATTTCTCCCCTGTTTGCAATTAGTACTTTTCGCATTACTTATCCCCCTAGTTGTTAAAACATGAATCCCCATCACTCTTAGTTTAAACGATAATTGAAAACGATTCCAACTTTTTGTTGAAGAAATATTCAAACTACAAAAAATAAAAAAAATAAGCTGCCTCTTTTAAGATTATCTCCTAAAGGATACAGCCTTTTTAAATTTAACTTTTCTGTTGAATCAACGGGTTATCTAAACAAACTCGTTGCACCTGCTGAACAAATGTTTTTAATTGTGCATGTTCCTTTTGCAGTCTATTATGTGCTTCCAATAATTCATCATAACTTGACATCGCTTGTTTTAAGTGTGTATGCATTGGATGTTGGTACTTCTGTTTCGCATGATTTAAGTCTTGTCCATATGTGTGTCTTAATGTCTTATTCCATCTAAATCCACAAGCTTGTTTTGTACGAGATAGTTTTTCAGCAGCGACTTCAAAAGCATAAATTTGAGTGCCCCCACTTTTCACTATTTCCAATACAGTAGAAGCTAATTTATGGTCATCTTCAGAAGTCCATTGATCTTTTCTTTTCACTTCAGTCATATCCTCTTCACCTCGCGTTTTTTCTACTATATGCGCGAAGAAAAAGTAATAGAAGTTATTTTTGTTTCGTTAAAAATTTTTGGACAGCCTCATGATGAACTTCAGCTTCCCAAAGAACTGCACATGCTTTAACTTCCTCTTTAATTTGATCAAATAGTTTTTGTCCAGCCCATTTACGTATCTGTATTTGTTTATAGGCACGATGGACAGATGCTTCTACTTGTTTCATCTCACACAAAAACAATTGTAATTCATGTTCTTTGTCATCTTTATATACTTTGGTTGCCCACCCGTTGGCTTCCAAGGCAGTTGCATCAAGTGGTTTTGCAGTACATAACATGAGCATAGCATCATCTTGCCTCGCTAGTTTTTCAACTAAATATGTCCCACCACCCCAACCACTTGTTATGGCAAGTGACCCTTGTATAAAACCGCACTTCGCATGTGAAGAAACTAAACGGAAGTCACAAGCGGTAGCAATTTCACAGCCACCACCAACAGCATGACCATTTACTAGTGCAATCACAGGAACTGGTAGGGTTGCGATATTATATAAGATATTCGCCATTCGATCAAGCATCGGAAAAGCGTCTTGTGCAGTCCGGAATTTATGAAAGATAGACAAATCTCCGCCTGAACAAAATACTTCATTCCCTTCACCCGTGATAATTACAAATTTAATAGTTATATCGTTATGTACAGCTGACACTAATTGCTCTAACCCATCCATGACTTCTTGATTTATAGCGTTACGAACTTTAGGCCGATTAATAGTAAATTGTAAAATGTTATCTTCTAAATGTATAGTATATGTCATGTTTCTAGGTCCTCCTTGTAAATAGAGAAAGGCCACCAAAGGGCCATGGTCTCTTTGGTGGCCTTGTATTTAGAACAAATACTGAATTATTTGCTCGTTACTTCTTTCCCTTTGTAATATCCACATGATTTACAAACATGGTGAGCCAATTTTGATTCACTACAGTTTGGACAAGTTATCATACCTGGTAAAGCTAATTTGAAATGAGTACGACGTTTTCTTTTTGCGGTTTTAGAAGTTCTTCTAGCCGGTACAGCCATTGGTGACACCTCCTTACAGATCGTTATTCGTCTGTTCGATCAAAATACTTAGCTAAATCAGCAAGTCTAGGATCTAATTTTTTATGTTCATTCTCTTCTTTTACAGACAATTCCTCATCCGTTGAGTACGACCAGTTTTTACCACCAAGAATCGGTAAGTTTTCAGTATTTTCCTTAAACACTTGTATCGGGATTTCGACTAAGATTAATTCTTCAAATAGAGGGTCAACATTTACTACATCGCCTTCTAAATAACTAATTTCTCCAACGTCTTCCTTTGGTGTTTCTGACCAACTAAAAAGCTCATCGGCTTGAATATCAAACGGATACTCAACATCTTCCCACGTGCGAGCACATGGTAAAGTTAGGGTGCCTGTCAGTTGAAAATGACAAGTCATTTGCGCTGCACCAAATGTACAGTGCCCTTTTACATGCACGGGTGAAATCTTCCGGATGTCCGGGTTACGTTTCATTACTTCATCCAATTGAATTATTTCATCAATCGGCATACCGTTATTGCGATACTTAGATAGTTGATGAATGGCCCATTTCATTCGCTTTCACCTCAAGACAACAAAGTTGATTATATAATGTTAGAAATTAGATGTCAAGATAATTTCTTGTCACTACTTTTTTTGACCCGTATAATGATAACAATACAAGGGGGTCACAAATATGAAAGCAACTGGTATAGTCGTCGAACATAATCCATTTCATAACGGACACTTATATCATATCAAAGAATCACGAAAAAAAACAACTGCAGATGTTATTATCGCTGTAATGAGTGGTAACTTTTTACAACGAGGAGAACCTGCTCTAGTTAACAAATGGACAAGAACTGATATGGCCTTAAAGGCTGGAGTGGATCTCGTAATCGAACTTCCATATGTATTTGCCACTGCTCAAGCGAGTGACTTTGCTCGAGGGTCTATTGAGTTACTCGAGGCCCTTGGGTGTGATTCTTTTTGTTTTGGTAGCGAAGTCGGAACGATTGAACCCTTTTATCACACTTATGAAGTTCTTACTTCACAACAAGAGTTTTACCAAAGTTTGATTAAACAATACATGAAACTTGGATTAAGTTATCCAAAAGCGTTGAATGAAGCATACGCTGAGGTAACTAAAAATAATAAGCTTGAGTTAGTAGATTTATCGAAACCAAACAATATTCTGGGCTATCATTACTTAGAAGCTGCAAATCAAATGAATGCAAATATAAAGCCTGTTACCCTCCAACGTATTGTAGCTAACTATCATGATGATATAGACCAAAACCAATCAATCGCAAGCGCTACGGGCATTCGTAAGGCTATTTTCGATAGCGGGTCAATTGAATCATTAAGAAACTTCATGCCTCAATCTTCCCTTAATGAGTTACTCAAGTGGAAAAACTCAATCGGTGTATTTGGCAGCTGGCAACAGTTTTGGCCAATCCTAAGATTTACTATCATTCGCTCTTCCTTAAAAGAGCTTGCGACTTATGCAGAAGTGACTGAAGGAATAGAGCACTTAATATATGAAGCAGCAAGTCAAAGTGAAACATTTGAAGTTTTTATGAAACGAGTAAAATCAAAACGGTACACGTGGACACGCATTCAGCGTATGCTTACCCATATATACACTGGATTTACTTGGGAAGAATTAAGATCACATCAAAATCCAACTTATCTACGTGTTCTCGGCATGACACAAAATGGACAAAAATATCTTAACCAGAATAAAAAAAATCTTTCATTGCCTCTCGTTAGTCGAGTAGCGGCAACGAAGGACTCATTATTAGATTTTGATATACGTGCAACAGATTTATATCAATTGGGGCTTCAATCATCCAAGATTACGCAACCGACTGGTCTAGACTACCGAAAACCACCCATTATTCTTTAATTGTTTTTAGGTTCAAGACTTTCTAAATAAGTTAGAGCATCCTCTACGGTTTTGACGGGCACGATTTTCATCTTCGTGCCTATTTTTTCTGCAGACTCTTTCGCATCTAAATAATTTGAGCGTAAAGATGGATTATTTTCTAAAACTTCCTCTGGTAACAAATCATCAGGTGCAAAGAAAACATCGATGCCAGCTTTATCTGCAGCAACTACTTTTAATTCGATACCCCCTATACGACCAACTTCTCCTGTATTTTTCATAGTACCTGTTCCACCAACACTATAGCCTTTGGATAAATCTTCACCCATTAACTGATTTAGAATTTCTAATGTAAACATTAACCCTGCTGAAGGACCACCAATTTCGTCTGATCTAATGTTCACTTTTGGCGAAGTAATTATCTCTAAATCCTCTGTAAATGAAATGCCAAGACCTGCTCTATTTTCTTGATTAGGGATTTGTTTTAACTCAACGTCAATTATCTCTACTTTTTCGTTACGCTCTACTTTTAATGTAACAACCTCTCCTAATTTCTTATCCTTTAAATAATCAATTAATTTTTCTTGGTCATCACTTTCAATCTCATCAATTTGTAAAATCCTATCTCCAGCTTCAAGCAACCCTTCAGCAGCCCCGTCTGGTAAAACATTTAATATAAACACACCTTTAACGACCACTTCATATGGTTTTCCTGCTTTTTCAAATGCAACTTGAATTGCATTAAATTGTGATTGTGACATGAGGTGAAGTTGTCTAACATTATACTCATTTTCATCTTCATCGGGATTTCTCACTTGATTTGTTTGTAATATTTTTTGATGATCGGAAAAATTTGCCCATACATAACTAAGTGCAGTACCTTTCGCTAAAGCAATAGTCATTAAATTCATAGATCCCTTATCATCTTCATCTCCGCCTTCTATGTTTACAAGCGGTTCTAAAGGATAAGCACCCCCAGGTTTAGTTATGTAAACATCGATAGGGTAAAATGTGGCTCCTACTAAAAAAATACAAATCAATAAAAAACTAATTGCACTTTTCTTTTGCATGTTTACTCACCTCCATGATGACAAGCGTTCTTTTTGCATATACATAGTTTAGCACTTTCACTTTGCTTCTGACAAAACGGTTGAAACGGGGAGTTTACATGCTTCACAAGATTACACTAATCATTTGTAGTATTCTCATGGCATTGTTTATCTTTATGCCAGGGATTGCCCATCAAGGAGCCCAACTAGGATTGGAAGTTTTCTCAAAGCGCTTATTACCCTATTTATTGCCTTATTTAGTTGTTTCTCAATGGCTTTTGTATGAACTTTATAAAAAAAATAAGTGGCAAACTCATGTGGGTAATAGCATGAAAATTTATGCAATAGGTGCTTTTGGGGGGTTTCCAACAGGCGCTGCAACTATCTCAACTCTTGCACAATCGAGCATGATTAATAAACGCCATGCAAGTCACTTACTTGGGATATGTCATGCACCTAACCCAATGTTTGTAGTAGGTGTTGTTGGCAGTCAATTTCTATCATCCGTCAGTACGGGTATGGTACTGATGGTAATAATACATAGTATCAATCTTTTGTTTCTAATAATTCTCCATATATTTATACCCATGCCTACTATTAGTAAAAATGAGCAATTAACAAATTCGAATACTTCTTCTTTTAGTGAAGGTATTCATCAAACTGCTTCTATTTTACTTTTAGTTGCAACTACTATGGTATTTTTCACAACAATTAGTACTGTAATTAGGGAGAGTATCGTATATATCTTTGATGCAATCCCAAACCAAATAACTGTTTTTATATATTCTTTTTTTGAAATGACAGCTGGGTTAGAAATAGCACACCAATTATTTCAAGCGGAAGCATTGTTCCCTCTTTTAGCAGTATCCATTCTCTCCTTCAATGGTTTAAGTATACATATGCAAATCATGGTGTTGGCTAAATCAGCCAAACTCTCTTTAAAACCTTATGTACTATATCGTTTAATCCATTTTCTTTTATTTGTAGGTATAAGTTCTCTTTTTTTATAAGTATTATTGGAAATGCCAATTCGTCGACAGTTTTTGTCTGTGCTTATAAACAGCTGGTTAATAAGGGCACTTGAAAAGTGCCTTTTAGCTCGTCGACACTTATGTTAAAAGAATTAGAGATGAACATTTCTTTTTTACCTCGTAAATGGTCACTGAGTGGCCGTAGAACTATCCAATTAGTGTTCTCAATACCAAAGTTCATTAAAGTGACAAAGGGCTTTAGAACCTCTAAGAGAGCTTCCCTTTTAAAACCATTGCAATTAAGCTCCATACCAAAATGGAAGAATGTAAATCAATACTAGATACTTAAAATAATCCTCCAAATTGGCCCTTGATCTAGTAATAGGAAATATTTAATAAAAGATATTCTTATTACAGTGCCTTTTTAAAAAATCATACGGCATTAAGACTTATCAAATTTTAATTTTAAGGCATCTTCCACTTGTTTAGGTACGAGCTCAGAAATATCTCCACCATATTTGGCTACTTCTTTTACAATACTTGAACTCAGGAAAGAATACTGATTATTTGTCATGATAAAAAAAGTTTCAATACTTTTATCAAGAACCCTATTCATTGACGTAATTTGCATTTCATATTCAAAATCTGAAACAGCACGTAACCCACGAATAATGGCATGAGCATTGACACTTTTGGCATATTCAACGAGTAAACCTGAAAAAGTATCCACCTTAACATTTGGTAATGTTGATGTAACTTGGCTTATTAAAGCCATTCGTTCTTCAAGCGTAAATAACGATTTCTTAGTTGAGTTATTTAACACGACTACATGAATTTCATCAAATACTGAAGCACCTCGACTAATAATGTCCAAATGTCCAAATGTTATGGGATCAAAACTTCCTGGCACTACTGCAATCTTAGTCATAGCGTTCTCCTTCTTCCTGTTGATAAATCGAGATAATGGTACTACCATATGTTTCTTTTTTAGTGACAATAAATGATCCGTATTTATCTTTCAAGTCTACCCCTTTTTCGTGTTCACATAAGATAATAGCATTTTTAGTCAACAAGTTTTTATCAATAAACTGGTCAATTAATTCATAATAGCCTACTTTTTCATAAGGTGGATCTAAAAACAATAAATCGATTTGAACTTTTCTTTTTTCTAAGGATTTGATTGCTCGAGTAGCATCTGCTTTATAGACTTCTGCATACTCTTCAAGATTACATTTTTTTAAATTTTCATAAATGATAGGAATAGCTCGAGGGTTTTTCTCAATAAAAATACATCTGTCAATACCACGACTGATAGATTCAATTCCAAGCCCTCCACTTCCTGCAAACAAATCTACAGCTAGTCCACCCTCAAAATAAGGTCCGATTATATTGAATATTGATTCTTTAACCTTATCTGTTGTTGGTCGTGTATCAGACCCAGGTACTGCTTTTAAAGAGAGACCTCTTCGCGTACCGGATATTACTCGCATGAAATTCCTCCTTACCTAAATAACATTAATTTTACAAATTAACTTGCCCAAAATTTTTCAAATGCTTCATTGCTCACTCCGTGATAAGATGACTATGGAAAGGGTGTGCATTCTTATGATTCAACGTTTTATTGAACTTGGAGAAGGTTATAGTGATATTTATGAATGGGTAGAATTACTAAAAACGAATGAAGACCGTTTTCATCATGTATGTATTTTCACATCTGAATTTAATGCCGTCAAAAAATTTAGTGTGGCTCTTATATTAAAACCAGTAAGTGACAGTAAATTCATGCCTATTTACTTTTGTCGTGAAGGCATCGAATATACCGATGAAAAAACGAGTAAACGAATCCAATTAATTGAAAAGACGCTGAAGGAAAGAAATTATTCCCCACACCGTCTTGAAGTTAAGCATTCTTCTCACTTTGCAGAACCCGCATTATATCATCAATATTTAACCGGGATATTTAGATTACACTATATATTGCCACCTCTAAGATAACTTATAAGCCTGTTTTATAGTCGTATTCCTTCGCTTTGTCTGGTTTTGAATTTTCATACTCAGTTTTGACAAACGGACGATAGGACGGGCTGACTTCTTTCACAAAAGGAAGTTTTTGGATTTTCGTTGATATCACTTCAATTTGATCAAGATCGCAATACATTACGACATATTTTAACTTCCTAGAAATGAATTGAACATGACCATATTTCCTTAAAGATTTTGCTTGTTTTAAGTGGTGTACATAAACAATTAGTCCTTGTCGATCATTCATGCGTGTTCCCTCTTTTCTTACTTAAAAGAATACCATATGATAGAAAACGTTAGCAACCATCCAAGGTTTATGGTATCGGGTACTATTTTTCGAATCTTCACTCATGACAAAGAGTTAGATATATAAGTTCAGTGTACTCAGTTGATATCCATTTAGACCTAACTAATGGGCACCTAAATTTAAGTTTGCTTGAGTGGCGGTTTTTGTATAATGAATCACCCTTTAATTCATTATACCCAGAGAAACAATCAGATTACCTTCTTTTAGGCCTACAATGAGAATATTAGTAGGGGTGAGACTATCATCCTAAAAAGATGGGTTTTCTTATAAGAAAATAGTATAATAATAAAAGCAAGTTTGCATTAGGGGGAAAAAGCATGGGGAAGAAAACGAAAGTAGCAATTGCAATCGCCGCAGCCAGTGCTGCTGCTTGGGCAGGCTCAAAAGCCCTCTCAAAACCTCAAAAACGACCTGATAAAGAAGCACTAAAGTACGATCACCCAATTATTTTAGCTCATCGTGGTGGATCTTTAATTGCACCTGAAAATTCAATGAGCGCATTTAAAAAAGCAGCAGGACTTGGTGTTCATGGATTTGAAATAGATATTCGTCTTACAAAAGATGAGGAAATCGTTGTTTTTCATGATGAATATATAAACCGTACTACTGACGGTGAAGGTCGCATTGCTGATATGACACTATCTGAATTAAAAGCTTTTGATCTTGGTTATCATTTTTTAAACGATCAAAAAGAATACGAGTATCGTAGTAAAGGTGAAACAATCGTTTTGCTACGTGAATTATTTGAAGAGTTTCCTCACATGCTAATTAATATTGATATGAAAGACTCACCTGAAACATATGAAGGAAGTTTGATTCCTTCAAAATTATGGCGCTTGATTGAAGAGCTTGGAGTTCACAACCGCGTTGTCGTTACAAGTTTTCATGATGAACAAATCGATCGCTTTAACCTCTATGCACAAAATTCTGTCGCTTTAGGAGCAGGTGAAAATGAAGTTCGTAAAGCCTATTCTGCCTTTACAAGCCAATTTAAACATTTGTATCATCCTCGCACAGACGTTGTACAAATACCTGTAAAATCTAGCATTTTTCCACTTGACGGCGAAGGATTTATTCAATTCTTGTCCAACTTAAATATACCTGTTCATTACTGGACAATTAATGACTTACAAACGATGGAAAGACTTTTGCAATCAGGTGCTAAAGGAATTATTACAGATAGACCAGATTTAGCAGTCTCTCTTCTAATTGACAAAAATGCATAAGAAAAAGGATGTGTTTATAAAACACATCCTTTTATTATTAAGCTGAACACCCACAAGAACCACCAGTGCCACAACTTCCAGTGCTACAAGAAGATGAAGATTCAGCTGCAAAAAACGGATTACTTACTGGGACTTTGACAGACTCAGAAACGGTTTTACCTATTAGTAAGCTGACTTCATCTAATAAATCTTGTAAATCATTTTCAGCTATTTTTAATGTTGCAACGCGTTCATTCATATCAAGTTCGCGTTTTTGTACACGAATAGATTTCATCACTATTTTATAGTCTGGATGATACTTTCCGAAGCGTTGAACATCTTCATACTGTTCTTTTAAACGAGTAAACGAAGAGATTTGCCTTTTTAATAGATCATCTGTATAGACATCAAAATAAGCTTCTTTAAATCTTTCCGCTTGTTTGGAGGATAAGATCATCTTTGTCAAACTATCTCCTTCATCCATGATGTTTGCCCATTCTAATGTCATCATCATCATAAATCCCCCCAATCTGTTCTTATCATAACAGATTGGACGCTAAAATTAAAAGACCTGTATTTACTAAAAGTTAGGAGAAATTAAATGAAAGCTCAACTATTTACTCAATTTCAGAATATTGTCGACCGTGCATCAAACGAAGATTTAGCTATATTGTCTCAATGGATGAACGGCTTTGAGAAAAAGCAGTCTAACGAAATGACTACGTATTTAAGTGCTGGATTGCATATGGAACGAACATTAACTGCTGATTACTGTAGGGTTTCAATTCCAAATACCCCTTATATTCACAATACACTCAATATCCCACATGGCGGAATATTAGCTGTACTGTTAGATACGGCAATGGGTATCCTTGCAAACCATTCACTACCTGTAGGGTTTGCATCTGTAACAACGAACTTATCTATAAATTACGTAGCACCTGCAGCTGCTGGTGGTCATATACATGCGCAAGTAACTTTATCTCATAAAGGTCGACAAACAATCGTGTTGACTGGAGAAATCAAGGATCATCTAGGTAGACTTATTGCTATTGGGACAGGCTCATTTTTCGTTATTCCGAGTAAGTGACAATAGTACTTTATTAACCATTTCTTCATCAGAAAATGGTAAAATTTGGTCACCGATATGTTGTGTACACTCGTGACCTTTTCCCGCTATACATAGTAAATCACCAGGTTGACAACATTGAAGTGCTTGTTCTATTGCCTTTGCCCGATCTACTTCGATATGAATACTAGTAGAAATACTAGTAGAATCCGGTAAATCTTCTATAATTTCTTGACAGATTTTTATTGGATCCTCAGTCCGTGGATTATCTGATGTCACCCACAAGAAATCCCCGTAAGATGCAGCGATTCTTCCCATTTCACTACGTTTCAATTGATCACGGTCTCCTCCACAACCAAATACGACAAGTAATCTACCTTCTGTAATTTGTGCTGCTGAAGAAAGGAAATGCAGTAAAGCTTCTGGTGTATGTGCATAATCAATGACAACTTGAAATGGCTGATTGAGGATGAATTGGAATCTACCAGAAGGTAAAGTTAATAATGGCAGAGATGGAGCAATGACATTCATTGGAATACCCATTTGTCGAACAGTTGATATTGCAGCAGCAATATTTGAGGTATTATACGTGCCAGAAAAACCTACTTTGATAAAATAATCTTTCTCTTCATCCTTTATTTTCAAGTTCATCGATGACGTCTTTAATTCTTCTAATATTACATGGTGTTTTCCAAACCATGTAAGTTCCTTGACACATTTTTTTCCTACTTCAAGCCAAAATGGATCATCTTGATTTATTACAATTTTATTCCCTAAATCTATTAATCTACATTTTGCTTTTTTATACGCTTCTATTCCTTCGTGATCTTCTAAATGGTCATGACCAATATTTAAAAAGACGCCTTGTTGAATTGAACAATGATCCAATCGATGTTGCGCTAACCCCATTGAAGAAGCTTCAATAATTACGTGTGTTACATTCATCTTCAAGAGCCTGGCAAATGTTTTGTGGAGTTGAGGTGCAGACCACGTAGTGAGAGATGGTACGTTTTCTATCACTTTTTCACCATTAATAAACAGCCCAAGAGTCCCAATCACTGCAGTTCTATAGCCAAGAAATGTGAGAATTTGACCAATTAAATGGCTTACCGTAGTCTTCCCATTTGTACCTGTCACTGCCACAACATGTAACTGTTCTGAGGGATTACCATTGATACGGGAAGACGCGTGTGATAGAAAACTACGCGTGTTTGGCACAATCCCAAAAGCCACATCAGGACAAACCTTACTATCTTCTCTCTCTTCCGAAATAATACAAACGGCTCCGTTTTGTATTGCCTCGTCTATATAAATAGCTCCGTTAGCACGTCTCCCTTTAATTACTACAAAGACATCTCCTACTTGAACATCTCTCGAATCATCTTTAACACCTTTAATCAATTCATTAATTGAACCTTGCAACCACGTACACGGCCAGTCTTTTAACAATTCAGCAATGACAAAAGTCATTGTACCCCTCCTACACAAAATGAAATTGATGGAATACATTAAAGTCAAGGTAACTTCATCGTATGTAATATTGCAGGTAAATGTCACTCATGATAATAAGGAGCGGGTTTAATGATTGTCCAGAAATTCGGAGGCATTGCGATGAAAGATGAAGCATCACGTCAAATATGTGTTCGACATATACAAGAAGGTTTAATAAAACATAATTCGGTTTTGGTAGTGGTATCGGCAATGGGGCGTCTTGGAGATCCTTATTCAACTGATACGTTGATTCAAATAACTGACGCATTTCAATTAGCCCCAGAAGCTAAAGATGTAGCTGCAATTTGTGGAGAGTTACTCTCTTCATCCGTATTGGCGGCTGAATGTTTAAAAAAACAAATTCCTTGTCATTTAGCATACGGATTACAGTCAGGAATTTTTACAGACGATAATTTTGGGGATGCTTCGATTATAAAAACATCTAAAATTGCAATAGAAGAATTATTTCAACATGTATCATGTGTCATAGTTCCAGGATTCCAAGGAATGACAACAGACCATCGTTTTACAACACTTGGTCGAGGAGGTAGTGATTTAACAGCAGTCGTTTTAGCTTCTTTATTTGGAGCTGAGGCAGTTGAGTTTTATAAAGATGTACCTGGTGTAATGTCAGATGATCCCAAAAACTCTGCAAACCCACAGAAAATAGCACAACTCTCCTATAAAGAGCTTCAGTCTATATGTGAGACGTCAAAACATCCGATTTTACAAAAAAAAGCAGTGGAAATGGCTGCAAAACACCACATTCCACTGAATATTCGTCCATTTGGATCTAATGAAGAAGGAACTTGGATTAATTCCTCCAAAAATTAATTTTTATTCACTATAACTTTGTTGCTTAATAAAGTTTTGGGTATAATAATTAGCAAATGCACCTACACCTAGATGTGTAAAGTCTTTCCGCAATAACACTTCTCGGTGAACTGTTGAATTAAACAAACTATGCACTACTTCTGCTGAATCATAATATTTTGATGCAATGTTTTCAGCAGCATTTTCATACTCGATCTGTGCTTCTTCCAAACGATTTTCTAAGTCTCCGTAATCTGGAGACTCATGTGAAAAATAATTTGACATTGCCATATCTTCACTGTGTTTTCTAGCCACTAATCGTAAAGCTTTGCTTTCTAACAAGGTAGGACTAGAATGTCTTGCTCTATAGACATTTGTTAACTCAAAAATTTGACGCTCACTTGATTCATTAATTAAGTTCTGCATATTCGTTGAAGGAACAATCGGTGCCAAATAATCTCCTTTATAAGTCATTTCATAAGGTTGATGTAGTACTAAAGTGTGAGGGTCAGTAAAACGAATTGCTTCAACTTCACCATCTTGAGTATCCACATAGATTTGCGCGAATAATCCTTCAAACTCTACAAGTAAGCGATTTCTCGTATCTAATTCATTAATAGTAAAAGTATAAACACTTGATTCGATTGTTACAGATACTTCAGATTCAATAATAGTAAATCGATATAAATCTTCAATTGATTGTCCTACTTGATATGGGGCAGCATCTAGGTTTTCTCCTGCAATATATACCTGGTTAATATCATCATTACTATTTACACCAACCAACATATAACTACTTAGCGAACTATTGTATACCCACCAATCATAGCCAAAAGCAGATGGCTCAATTCGGTTAGGTTCACCAAATAATTCCACCATTTTTTTTGTATTTTGACCTACAAGAGTAGATAGTCCTGTTTCTGGTCGTGATATAGTGTCTTTAAAAGATGGCGGCAACAAGTTTTCTTGTGGCAACGCCTGGCCTGTTGAATCAGGAGCTTCTAGTAAATCATTTTCTTGAATAGTTGGATCTGAATAAAAGATGACCGTTAAAATAATTGCTAAAAATATTAAAATTCGAATCAATACTTTCAATTAGACATCTCCTAACAATGAAAATCATGAATGTGTATATATAGTGTAACTCATTTTGACACAATGTTGTCATTGCAACAAACAAGAAATTACACTATTATAAAATGGAACGCTAGACTTAGTTAATGTATGTAAAAGGAGGAATAACCCATGTATTTCGAAAACACTGGAATTGAAAATACAGCAGCTGATTTAGAGTTATTAGATGAAATCATGTTAAATCATGGCCTAGTTCGTGAAGGACAATGGGATTATGAACGTGTAACATATGATAAAAAATTTGAAATTAAAGAAGGTACATTCTACTTACGTATTTCTGGTTTTACAAATGATGGCGATGTTGGCGCACACGATGCGATTATCAAATTAATGAAGCCTGTTATAGGCAAACATTACTACCCACATGGAATCGAATATGGAGATGAAGAAGTCTTCCCAGCACATTTAGTAAAATCATGCCAACAAACGTTAACTGCAGTAAAAAAAGATGTAACTGCATTTGAAATTCACGAATAATAAGTACGCCGAAGAAGCTTCTTTCTTCGGCGTTTTTCAATTTCTTTTCAAAAGTCAAGAAATTGTCTATACTTATAGTATCGGGAAGTGAAGGTGTTGCGAGTGCCAAAGTTGTTCACAAAAAAGTTATTAATCATTACATTACTAATCTCACTATTTATTATCTTTATTATCTTTGTACTCCCTCTTTCAGTGCCAATTATATTAGCGTTATTGACAGCTTTTTTACTTGAACCAATTGTAAAGTGGAGTAAAGAAAAGTTTAAATGGCCCCGAAAATCAGCGGTCATCACGGTTTTTATTTTATTTTTGTTACTCATTTCAGCTATCTTATATTTCACAATTACTCAATTAATTGGACAAATCATTCAATTAACTAAGGTTGCACCAGAGTATTTTAATACCTTATCACTTTCTTGGATGAATTACCAAAGTAAATTATTTAGCTATACCCAAGGAATGCCAATCGAAGTCGTATCTTCAATCGATAAAGAATTTAATCGGTTTTTAGCAGTTATGCAAAAAGCAGTGTTAGGCTTTGTTAGCTATGAGAGTATTAGTAGCTTATTATCAAAAATCCCAAATTTTTTAGTTAGTTTTATCGTATACATAATTACATTGTTCTTATTTATGTTAGATCTTACGAATTTAAAGAAAATGGTATTTAGACATTTAACACCAGCTACTGCAGAGAAAGTTCGTTTTATGACTTCACGTTTGAATTCTGTCACATTTGGTTTCATGAAAGCACAATTACTTGCAAGTTTATTTATTTTGGTGGCTAGTTTTATCGGCTTGTTATTTATTGCACCTGAGTATGCAATAGTTATGTCTATTGTTATTTGGATTGTTGATATTATTCCTATACTAGGTTCTATAGCAATAGTTGGACCTTGGTCATTGTATCAATTTGCAACGGGTGACATTGCTTTGGGAACAAAGTTAGCTATCTTAGCACTTGTTTTACTAATTATTAGACGTTCAGTTGAACCAAAATTGATGGGTTCACAGATTGGTTTATCTGCTTTAGCTACATTAATTGCGATGTTTATAGGGTTACAAGTTTTCGGCTTTTTAGGCTTATTAATTGGACCATTAATTGTAATAGTTTTTACAACAGCTAAAGAAGCAGGAATTATTAAAATGAACTTTAAGATATAAGAAAAACCGGGCAAAGTTGGCCCGGTCCTTTATAAGAAAGCCTTCTATTTAAGTCTACTGATTTCCGTTACAGGCGGACGCTTTCCGTGGGCGGTCCGTGAGCCTCCTCGCAAGCGCCTGCGGGGTCTCACCTGGCCTCGCTTTTCCCACTGGAGTCGCCGCCTTTCACTACAATCATTCTTCTTTTAAAAATCAACAGTGATAAGAATATATTTTTAAAAATAAATATAAAAATTCATTCTATCTTGTAAAAAAAAAGTGCACAAACCTATATAGGATGATTTTTTATGTGCAATCCAAATATTACTAAACAAGAATATATTACTGAACAAAGTTCACTTCCACTGACAGGAAATTTGCGTTTCTAAAAAAGGAAATCCTGACTTCTTATTAATCGAATTACGAGAGTCACATCAAAGAAATACCGTTTTAGCATGTTAGTCTCTATATACTAAAAACACCATGAACACTGAGTTCTTGGTACTCTATAGTCATA
>NZ_ALJG01000306.1 GCF_000286315.1 Paenisporosarcina sp. TG20
CCAACTGAGCCATCGCTCACCATTTTATATCTTCTAAAACTTGCTTATATTCTATTAATCATGATATTTTCATATTAACCACTGTAAAATTTATCTAGTAAAGGAGCGTTTTTATAAACACTGAGCGTATACCACCTAAAACGATTCAAATATACAAACGATTAATTCACCGTATCCCTATTTCACACCCCCTCCGTCAAGAAATTGAAAATAAAATCAGACTGACCGAAGCTGGTTATTCAGGAGAATGCTATGTTGACAACTTTTTAAAGCAAGTGAATTTCCCAAAACACTATGCAATATTAAAAGACATACATATCCCAATAAATGAAAATTCCTATCTACAAATTGACACATTAATTATTACTAAAAAGTATATACTCGTGCTTGAAATTAAAAATATTAAAGGTAAAATCTATTTCCAAAAAACCCCCAAACAATTAGTCCGAGATTTTGAAGGAGAATTTAAAGCGTTTAAATGTCCTGAACAACAACTTCTTAGACACCTAAAAAAACTCCAAATAGTACTGAACCAAGCAAAAATCAACATCCCAATTAAAGGTTTAATCGTATTTGCATACTCGAAAACACAAATTGTCCTTCCACCCGAATTTGCCAAAATCACCATGGGCTGTGATATAGCGGACCACATTGAAAGGTACAACGAACTGCCGGATGTCATTTCACAAAGTATATTTAACAAGTTACTATCGGTAATTGCTTTGCAATCAACTGAATATCTACCAAACCCTTTGGCACAAACCTTCCCCCTAGAACTCGCAAACATACGCACAGGCTTAATTTGTCCGATTTGCCATAATAAAATAATCAACCAAAAAAACTGTCCCACATGTAAAACCTCAAGTAGGATCATGCAACAGCAAGCTATTGAAGATTGGTTCTACCTATGTAAAGACACCATATCCAACCGAGATTGTGTTCACTTCCTGGAACTTAAGGACAAGTATGCAGCAAACTATATACTTAATAAACTAAAATTAAACAAAGTAAATCATCACAGATACCGTCACTATTCATTTTCTCAATCCTTATGTTTTAAAAAACCTTCTATAACTCTATAAAAGAAAAGCGGCCTCGCAACAAAGATGGCTGCTTTTTCTTCGTAATTATTCTTAAAAGAATTTAAGCTATTTTGGCTACCACCAAAACTTTTTTTCTGTTGGTATACCTCCCTAAAGCATGACAATATTGTACTATTCCAACTTGGAACGTGATTTTTCCAACTTGGACTGAGAACATTCCAACTTGGAGTCCGTTTTTTCCAACTTGAACTTCATTTTTTCCAACTGAGCCAACGCTCACCTAAAATCCCCTTTAAAAACATGATCATTTACTTCCGATGGTCTTATTTATTAACTTTTTTATCCATAATCTATCACTATTCCAACTTGGAACGTGGTTTTTCCAACTTGGAGTCCGTTTTTTCCAACTTGAACTCCATTTTTTCCAACTGAGCCAACGCTCACCTAAAATCTCCCTATTAAACATGAACTATTTTATCCAATGTCAATGGGTATTCCACTGACATCACACTTACCACAAAAAAAATAAAATAGCCCTGACCCTGATTAATTAACTATTCTTTTCTACCATATTTATCATATGCTATTAAGTTGACTGATAACCTAGTTATCCTATAGGATTAAATATGTATCAGGAATATTTAAGGTTCTAAAATTATTATTTTATGAAAAGGAGTTGTTCTAAAATGCGATATGGATTTTGGTTACCTATTTTTGGAGGTTGGCTACGCAACGTAGAAAACGAGAATATGCCTCCTACGTTTGATTATGCAAAACAAGTTATTCAAGCAGGTGAACGACTAGGCTTCGACACGACACTTATAGCTGAACTTTACCTAAATGATATAAAAGGACCAGAATCAGATTCATTAGAAGCATGGTCCACAGCAGCTGCTTTAGCTGCTGTAACGGAAAAAATAGAAATAATGGTAGCAGTAAGACCCGGATTCCACAATCCAGCAATTACAGCAAAAATGGCTGCAAATATTGATCATATAAGTAATGGTCGTTTTACTTTAAATGTTGTATCAGCTTGGTGGGAAGCAGAAGCGAAACAATATGGTGGAGTCTTTACCGAACATGATGCTCGATATGACCGCACCGAAGAATTTATCGAAGTACTTAAAGGTCTTTGGACAGAAGATGTTTTTACTTATAAAGGGAAGTTCTATAATATAGAAAATACACACCTACAACCAAAACCAATTCAAAAGCCGAACCCGATTTTATACGCAGGTGGTGAAAGCCCTCGTGGCAAAGAAACTATAGTGGCAGGCTGTGATGCATATGTTATGCATGGAGGAACCGTTGAAGAAATTGAAACTAAAATAAACGGTATGAAAGCCTTGCGCAAGGATGCTGGAAAAGAACCGTTCCAATCATTTGGTATGGCTGCATATATCGTTTGTCGGGATACCGAGGAACAAGTACAACTTGAACTACAACGCATTACCGACACTAAAGAGTCTAGTGCCTATGCAGGCTATAACGATTTTGTCAGCAAATCACAGCTCGAACAACAAGTTAAACTTTATGACTACTCTGTTTCTAACCGCGGATTAAGACCAAATCTAATAGGTACACCTGAACAAATCGCCAATAAAATTATTGCATACGAACAAGTTGGACTAGATCTTTTATTACTTCAATTCTCACCTCAACTTGAGGAAATGGAACGCTTTGCTGAAAAAGTAATGCCCCTTGTTGAAAGTAAAAGAGCCCAACTCATTTAATAAAAAATAGATCGGAGGATTATTACATGACTAAAGTATATATCATTCATGAAAATAGTGAATGGACAGTACATTTAACTAAAAGACTTGAAGAATTGCAAGTTCCTTACGAAGAATGGCATCTTGATCAAGGTATTGTTAACCTAACAGAAGCCCCACCTGAGGGGATTTTCTACAATCGTATGAGTGCTTCTTCACATACGCGAAATCACCGCTTTGCACCAGAACTCACTTCTGCCGTCTTAGCATGGCTTGAACACCATAACCGAACTATTTTCAATGGTAGTAATGCACTAAGACTTGAGCTTAGTAAAGTACTTCAGTATACGGCATTAGAAGCAGCTGGCATAAATACCCCGAGAACTATAGCTGCAGTTGGCAATGAACAAATCATTAAAGCTGCTCAAGAATTAGGTGAGAGTTCATTTATCACTAAACATAACCGGGCCGGTAAAGGACTTGGTGTTCAACTGTTCCACTCGATGGAAGGCTTACAAAACTATGTTGAAGGCCCTACTTTTGAAGAACCAGTTGACGGCGTCACTTTGATTCAACAATATATTAAGGCCCCAGAACCTTTCATTACACGTTGTGAATTTATTGATGGTAAATTCCAATACGCTGTAAAGGTAGATACATCTGAAGGTTTCGAACTGTGCCCAGCTGACGCTTGCCAAATTGACGACCTGTTCTGTCCAGTAGGTGAAACTCCAAATGTAGTAAATTTAGAACAACCAAAATTCCAAATCGTCGAAAACTTTAATGATTCAATCATTGAAAAATATGAGCACTTCCTGAAACAAAATCAAATTAAAGTAGCCGGCATTGAATTCATTCGTGATACAAATGGTGAGATTTACACATATGACGTAAACACAAACACCAATTATAACGCTGATGCTGAAAAACAGGCTGGACACTATAACATGCTTCAACTTGCAAACGTCTTAAAAGCCGAACTTGAAAAAAACTATAGCAAAGCTTAAAATAGGCCATAGCATATTGAATTAACCTTTGCTATATACATTTGCCCCTTTTTTAATACTAACAAATTAAATCTTAATTCCTTAAAAACGCAGCGACCATTGTTTTAACAAGGTCGTTCTTTGCTTTCTATTTACTATTTTTTAATTCTATACTGGATTCGTGATAAACTAGAAATATCAGAACAGGAGTGATATCACATGCGCGTAGCCATATTTGACTTTGATGGAACACTGTACCCCCACGAAACCTATAAACTGATGATGAATTTCCTTAAGAATCATCCTATTCACTCATCAAAATATAAACCTTTTTATCGAACACTCTTGAAACCATACATTGCGTATAAAATGAAGATGTATCCTGAGAATAAGATGAAAGCAAAATCTATGCAGCTTTATTGGGATGCATTAAAAAGCCTGCCCCATCGAGAAATAGAACTATATTTTGAAGATATGTCTAAAGATATGCGCAATGAACTTAACATTTCAGTTGTGGATCGTTTGAATAAACATTTAAGAAATGGGGATCATGTCTTGCTAGTCTCAGGGGCATTCACTCCAATGTTAAACGAAGTGACTAGCGAATTATCCATACATGAAATAATTGGTACAGAAATCCCCATGAGTAATGGTATAGTTGACACAGATACCGATATCTATCATATCCAAGGTGTGCGGAAAAACGAAATGATTGAAAAAGCACTCCTAGGACTTGACATTGATTGGGATAATAGTTCAGCATATGGTGATAGCATATCCGATCTCACAGTTCTCGAACTTGTTGGAAATCCAGTAGCAGTTAGGCCTGAATCACGCTTAAAAGCAATAGCCGAAGAACGAAAATGGGAAATTATTTGGTAGTATTAGATGGTCATTTGAATAAACTCTATTACTTGTAAATCTCTATTTGGTAAAATAAATGAAAAAGGAAGTATCATTTCATGAAACTATTTCGCTTTACTATTCCCATCATGATACTAGTCGGTATATTATCGATGTGGCTCCTAGGAACAAAATATTCGGAAGTACCTTATGATACCCGAATTCTAATAGCAGTTGGCGGTTCTATCGTCTCCGGTATAATTACCCACTTTTTGCTGAGAAGTGATACTCAAAAGATAGATTCGAAACCAAGTGATCCTATTAAAAAAAAACGTTGACCACCTAAAAGACCACCAATTCAAATTGGGTGGTCTTTTCTTCTGGATTGAATTGATACCCAAATATCAAAGTCATTCAAAATCCAATCTTTAAAACGAAAAATACCTTACCATCTTACCTCTAAAATGGTAAGATATAGATAGTAATTTTAACGAAATGAATATAAAACACAGGAGGATTCTATGACTATTAACCTTACTTATTCCGGTGATTATCAGCAATTAGTGTCATCAGAACTTGAAAAAAGACTTAAAGTGATTCATAACAACATGTTAAATAAAACTGGCGTTGGCTCGGAATTTTTAGGATGGCATGATTGGCCAAGTGGGGTAAGCGAGACATTTCTCAATGAGATCCAACAGACTGCAGACACTATTAGACAAAACTCAGATGTTCTAGTTGTTATAGGTATTGGTGGCTCTTATTTGGGGTCAAAAGCTGTCATAGAAGCATTAACTCCACATTTTCATAAACATGAGGAAATAGAAGTTCTATACGCAGGTCATCATGTTAATGGTGAGTACTTAGCGAAACTTATGAAGTATCTGGATGATAAAGAGGTAACGATAAATGTGATTTCTAAATCTGGCACAACTACGGAACCTGCTCTTGCTTTCCGTTTTTTACAAAAATATATGGAAGATCGTTATGGTGAAGATGCCTGCTCAAGAATCATTGTTACAACAGATGCACAAGGCGGTTCACTTCTGAGTTTATCTAAAGATAAAGGATATCAACGTTTTGAAGTACCATCTGACATCGGTGGTCGTTATTCTGTATTTACGGCGGTTGGCTTACTACCCATCGCTGTAGCTGGATTCTCTATTTTCGACTTAATAAAGGGTGCATCGACTGCAGAAAAGACATTCCAAGAATTTGATATAAACACAAACAAAGCTATACAATATGCTGTTATCCGTAATCAGTTGTACAATCAAAATTATTCCATCGAAATTTTAGCAACTTTCGAATCTAAATTATCATACTTGCAGGAATGGTGGAAACAATTATTTGGAGAAAGCGAAGGAAAAGAACAAAAAGGAATTTTCCCGGCATCTGTATCATTTTCTACTGATTTACATTCTTTAGGGCAATACATCCAAGATGGGCAACGTATTCTTTTCGAATCGTTCCTTATAATAGAAGAAACAGCCAATGATCTTTCTGTTTTTACTGCAGATAATAACAATGACGAGTTAAATTATTTAAGTGGCTTGACTTTAAATGAGTTTAACTTAGCGTGTTATGAAGCTACTTCAAGTGCACATTTAACCGGTAAAGTACCCCAAATTGGAATTTCAATCAAAAAACTCGATGAAGAAAACATCGGATATTTACTATATTTCTATATGGTTTCATGTGCCTACAGTGCTTATTTACTAGACATAAACCCATTTGACCAACCCGGTGTTGAAGATTATAAAACGAACATCTTTAAAATTTTACAAAAACCAGGATATTGATTTTCAGGTATAAGAAAGGCGGCTACACTTAATGTGTAACCGCTTTTCATATTTAAATCACCTAGTTGCATAGTGGGAAGTCAAGAAGCAAACTAGTCTTTATACTATTTCTCTAACTTTACTTAATTTGAAACACATTCCTTTGAATCTTCTAACACAAGTAAAGCTGCACCCAGCATTCCTGCTTCCCCCCAAGTCCTGTACCAATCGTTAAACAAACGGCTCGTGTGCAACCTATAGCTGAACCAAACCGTACTTCTGCTAGAGTTGAACAATTTGCATCATTGTTAACATGTACTTGTAGACCAGTGGCTTTCTCTAAAAGTTTTTTTACTTGTATCCCCTGCCAACCTAGGCAATGTATCCGTTACAAACTTAATCACACCATTTTGTGCGTCAACCATTCCCCTTGTACTAATTCCAATTGCTCGGACATCAGTATTTTTTCTTAAGAAAAGGAGTATTTCTTGTTCATGCATGCTTTTTATCATATTTCGTATATTAATTTTACTGTTAAACTAAAAAAACCCAAGTATTATATGCGAAGAAACTTAGAAAGCACCTACAGGGCTATGATCACCTGTAGATGCTTGAAATTAGTTTATATCATAAAAAGTCTGTTAACTTTTCAAATTCTTTAACTGGATCATTTGAGCTGCTATATATCTTTTTAAAATTAAAATGAAGTGTTGATACAACATCAATTAAATCGGGATCGAATTGCGTTCCTTTTCCATCAAGCAGATGTTGAAAAGCTTCGTCAAATTTCATTTCACAACGATATGAACGTGTTGAAGTCATCGCATCAAAAGCATCTACAATGGCTAAAATTCGGGCAGCGAGTGGAATCTCTAAACCTTTAAGTTTGGCTGGATAGCCCTCGCCATCCCATCTTTCATGATGGTAAAGAACTCCGCTTTTTAAGTCTTGTAAGCCTTCAATTCTTTCTACCATTCTAGCTCCTACCACAGGATGTGTTTGAATGACTTCATATTCTTCAACTGTTAATGATCTCGTCTTCGTAAGGATATTTTCCGGAATATTTATTTTCCCAATATCATGCAGTAATGCACCTAAGCGTAACTTCCGAAGTTCATTTTTATCTTTATATTCTATTAAATGTTTACCAAGTTCTACCGCATATAGACTCACACGTTCACTATGTCCAAATGTATATAGATCTTTTGCTTCAATAGATACAATAAAACTATTAACCACTTGTTCTATCGTTTTTTCCATTGATTTTGTAACCATAGCTACCTGTTTTGAAAAGATTAGATGAAAAGTAGTTAGAATAAGAAAACTAAATGCTGCCAATATGAGGTATAAAAGAATTCGATTTGAAATATCGATACTATCTACTATGTAAGTACTAGTTGAAAAGTTAATTGATACTAGAGTAAGAAGCAATCCACCAATTATTGAGTAATAAATCAACAGCCTACGCTCACCATAAATACCTGCAAGTAATGGCATTATTAAAAAATAACTCCAAGATTCCGTATATCCTGAACCAAAATATAACCCAATAATTAAAAAGACACAATAAACTAAAAGTAGAAATTGCTGAATTTGTGAATTGATTTTAACAAGATTAATTATAATAAAAAAACCAATTAGAATGCCTAAAAATACTAAGAGCATAAAGAGATTTGCTCTTGAATAAGGCATATTGAAGATATCAAAAACTAAATTCCAACTACAGCTTATAAAAAGAAAAAAAGCAATAATCTTAATTAAAGTTTTTGTAATCTTCGATCTGTGTTCATGAAAATATTGATCCAGAAGCTGTTGTTCAAATTCTACCATGGTTATGTACTCCCTAGTTATTAATAAAGTTATCTAGATTGTATCACTTTTCAGTGTTGTTGTTTTAATTTATTTTATTTTGACTAAAAATGAAAATTTTTGTCGTTTCTTATATAGTTAAAATGTTACAAACTAAAAAGTGAAAAGGGAGTTTTTCAAATGCAACCAGTTAAAAAGTATTATTATGGACAAGCAATCAGTCAATTTCGTGAGGAGGCAATTCAATTACATCGAAAACGCTATAGTGAAGTAGGATTTCTACTCGAAGATGAGCAAGACCCATATGAGTCTGATTCTCTCTATTTTGTAGCCAAAGATCAAGAAAAAAATGAAATCGTCGGTGTTACAAGATTAATTTTCAAACCTTTGCTTGAACTAGCAACATTAGAGCACTTCACTATTTATGATTTGGATATTAAAAAGCTCCAAAAACTTGATAAAAACAGTTATGCTGAAGTCAGTGCTTTCACTAAAATGCCACAACATGAAGTGGGAATGGATATTATTCGTACTGTATTTCAATACTCTCTTCATCATGGAATTACCCATTGGATTTGTTGTATTGACGAAAGAGTCTACAAATATTTAAATCGTGTGTTTGGACCTGCTTTCAAAATAATTGGTGAACCGCAAGTATATCTTGGTTCTGTAACAATTCCTTGTATATTAGACATTCCAGCCGGAACACCAATATTCAAAAGTACGAAGCCTAAACTTTATGAATTCTTGTTTAATTACGAAAATCAAATCTTGGAGGTATCGAAATAATGATAAAAGAGCAGTTTAGTAGAAACCTAGGCATCATGTCGGAAAATGAAATTAACAAATTACAGGATACAAAAATCGTTATCGCAGGTTGTGGTTGTATTGGTGGATTTTCAGCAGAATTATTAACTCGTATGGGTGTAGGGAAACTTGCTTTAGCAGACCCCGATATTTTTGATGTATCCAACATAAATAGACAATGTGCAGCTAGTTTTAACACAGTCGGTCAACTAAAGGTTGATGCATTAAGTGATCATCTATTAGCGATTAATCCGGATTTAGAGATTACTAGATTCACGAAGGGTGTAAACGAAGAAAATATGGATGAATTTCTCGCGGATGCGGACTATGTAATAGATGCAATTGATTATTTTTGTTTCCCTGATGCAATTGCCCTTCACAGAGCAGCACGAAAAAAAGATTTGTATATAATTACTGCCGTAGCACTAGGATTCGGTGCTTCTGTATTAACTTTTGCTCCAGATGGTATGAGTATTGAAGAGTATATTGGAATTCCGGAAAGCCTGTCCATTGAACAATTAAAAGGAATTACTTTCCCAGCATCTCAGTACACAAGTTATTTACCCAGCTACGTAAACGAAGAAATGATAGAAGAATTTCTTGAAAAGAAAACCATCCCAACCATTAGTGTGGGACAAGCATTGGGACCAGGTGCTTTAGTATCTCAGTTAGTACTTCACTTACTCGATCGAAAACAACCGCTTCTCGTTCCAGATAAGTTTCAACTTCAATTTGAATAATCTCAACTAAGGTTTTTGACGTTGAATAATCCAGCAACAAAATTGTTGCTGGACTTTATTTGCGCTGATTAAGTTGATGAGTACCTGTCATATTCCCTGATATTTATTAAGTAAATTATCGAGCTCCTGACTACATTCCAAAACACTCG
Organism: Paenisporosarcina sp. TG20; assembly: GCF_000286315.1. GTDB lineage: Bacteria > Bacillota > Bacilli > Bacillales_A > Planococcaceae > Paenisporosarcina. The sequence goes on from NZ_ALJG01000306.1 coordinate 9,871, forward strand.
AATGTGTTAGACCAAAATAATTTGCTCTAGTATACATCATTTTCTGTTTAAACTTGATTTGTTGTAATAAAATTATTTTGGCCGTAATTTTCATTGTTTGTTTATCCTCCATAAGATATAGGTTATTCTTAAATTCATAATTAAATTCATAAGATATATCATATATCATTGGTGTTGCAGTAATTTGTCGATTTATGTTAAAAAATAAAAGTTCATAATTCCGTCACATTTCTGATTAATTTGCTTGAATATGTTGAAACAATAACATTTAGTCAGACCTTGTTGAACTGCGTAAAGTAATATCTCCATTTTGGCAATGGGCTAATATAAATACAGAAAAAAAGCCGACAGTATGATACTGTCGGCTTTCCTTTTATGAGTTTTGATTCCCTTTTAATTGTTGTTGGGCTTGTGCTACTAAACGTTTCGTAATTTCTCCACCAACTGATCCGTTAGCACGAGATGTTGCATCTTGTCCTAGGTTTACACCAAATTCTTGCGCAATTTCATACTTCATTTGATCCAAAGCTTGTTTTGCACCAGGTACTGATAATTTGTTTGAATTATTGTTAGCCATGTTTGCTCACCTCCTTGTTGTATATATCATGCTCTTTATTTTAAAAAACATGCACCAAACTTATAATTTTTGTTTTTCAGCATTTTTAAACAGTTCTTAATAGAACACTTAGTTAATAAAATAAAAAGGTAAGTCACAATCACGGGGGGAGATAGATGGATGAAGAGTATTTACATCAATTAGTTAATACACTACAAGGAATTCAACAAGAGTTGAGACGTATTGGGGATTCCTTACATACCCTTGCCCATAATCCACCTGAAAAAGATAAAAATTTCCTAGGATTAGAAGAAAAGTTAAGAGTAATCGGATGTTTTTTAGAAGACATTTCCTACAGAAAATAATTTTCTTCATCAAAAACCCACTAGTTTAATTTATCTAGTGGGTTTTAGTATTATCTATTGCAGCCAGGATATACATAAAATAAAATAGAAATTTACATTCACTAATTGCAGCTCTGTCGTTTCAAAAGATATAAGGTCATTTGATTTCATAATACTAAAATTATCCTTACATATTTATTGTATCTTAATCAATATTAATGGAGGATAGTATTCAGAAAGGTAAATTGAGATTCTTAACTGAATAATTTTTTTAACCAACTTTTTAATAACTTGCTTCTAACTTATGATAATAATGATCAATCCCAAACCCAATCAGTAATGCCAATGTTTGGTGAAATAACATTCCTAAAACAACCGGTACAGCTGTGGGGAAATTAAATTGCTAATACGGTGTAACCGTCAAGTAGAAATGATCAATTTTCCACAATTAGTTTTGACCACCCTTAGGTAAATAGGGTCTGTCTATATTTCATACGATGACTTGGATCATCACCATATGAAATCACTTCGCTACGGTGAAGAAGTCTGTCTAGAATAGCTGTAGTGAAGGTGGGTTCCCCAAAGAATTTCCCCCATTCATCTGGACCTTTATTTGACGTCAGAATGAATGCGACGTGGTCATACAACTCGTATATAAACTGGAAAAATAGATTGGCCTCCTTTGGCTCCATCGCCATATACATTACATCGTCAATGATCAGTAAATCGGATTTTTTCATCCGGTTATAACGAACCTTGGATTTATTTGAGAACTCTTGGGTTTTTAATATATAGATCAATTCGGCCATTGAAATGAACGACACTTTGAAACCCCGATTGATTGCCTCAATCCCTAGCCCAACGGCCAGGAGTGTTTTGCCGACACCTGGCGGTCCTAAAAGAATAAGCGTGAAATAATCATCAATCCAATGAAGCTCTCTTAACTGCTTAAATTGTCGTTCACCTAGTGCCTTTTGTTCGTGGAGATGATAGTCCTCCAATGTTTTCATGTAAGGAAAACCAGCCCAGTTCATATGCTTTTCAATCGATTTCTGTTCCCTGCTTTCAAGCTCATACCGAAGGATTTCATGAAGTAGTTCATGATAGGTCCAATTTTGACTTTCCGCACTACGAAGTATTTCTGGCAGCTCTTTTGCCGTTTCTGCTAGCCTTAAGTTCTTGAACTTTTCTTGTAAAGCTGTCACTGGACTTGTCATGACTTCACGCCTCCCAATACTTTGAGGTAGAGATCCGTATCCCTATCAACTGCTTTCAGGTGATTATACCTACCGTCGACCTCGTAGATCGGTGGGGCCACTACTGCTGCGTCCTCTCGATGTAGTGAATAAACAATGTCTCGATAATCATTTGCACTGATTAAGTTAAGCGTCTTCGCTTTCTCCAATCCTGCTTGTATCTGCTCGGGATGGGTTCTAATAACGTTTTGCATGACCTTCAACTGATCAATCATATGTCGCGGATACTTGGCTTTCAACTCATTGAGATACCAATCTATTAAGTGTGACTCTTCGAAGGATTCTCTCACTTGATGAGATAGGAGTTCAGCTTTTGAACTTTTTCCCCGTTCATGGGAAGAATCTTTGATTAGTTTTCCTTTTTCTTTTGAAATCAGATGATCCGCCAAAATAGCACCATCCGTTTTGAGACGAATATGTAGATGGTCTGCGATTTTGGTGTCTAGATAAACGAGATTAGGTGAGCCCTTTTTAAAAGTACCTGCCGGTACGCTGTATCGATTGCCCGCAAAACGGATCACATTGTCCTTATGCACGCTTCTTGTTATACTGAGGGTAGTTGAATTCTCATGAGAGAATGCAGACGAGACTTTTTTGAGGTGCTGCTTTTCGAGGGCGTGCACTTCGAAAGGTCTCTTTTTCGTTGTATTATGAACTTTATAGTTCCCTGTTCTTTTTAACCAACTTAAAGACTGCTCATTTAAGATTTCCAGACTACTGTACGTTCGGTTCTTACTGAAGTTTCTTTTAATGAATTTGACGACATTTTCAATTTTCCCCTTTGTTTCGGGGTCGGCCTTTCTACAAAGATACACCCTGAATTTACGAAGTTCCCGGTACCGCTGAAACTCCGCTGTGTAAATGATGTCGCCTGAATTCTCAGAAACGGCTATCAAAGCGTCTTGGTCATACACAATTTCTTCAGGCATGCCTCCATAAAACTGAAATGCATTTTCATGACACCTAACCACATCGCTTGTTTTAAAAGGTCGATCCAACCATTCAAAGTATTTATGACGTGAGTGTGAAAGAACAAAGGCGATAAAGTAACCTCGTTTAGGATTTCCATTTTCATCTGTCAGAACATCCTGCCCAAAATCAACTTGTGCCTGAAATCCCATTGGGAGTTCATCGGTTGCACTGTAGATGCGCTCGCTTGCTGTTTTCGGAATGTGGTATAACTTCCTTACTTCATTTACAATGTTTCTCACAGTGTTCTCGGAAGCCATTGTGTAATCACACCTCTCATCGAGCCAATCATGAATTTGTGCACCTGTCAGATCAGGATGTTCCTTCAACCAGGTGAAAATTGTTTCCCGATAGGGGTCCAATTTCTTTTCACGTGTTTTTAATGTGGTTACCCAGTCTTCCACTTCCTCGTGTGTCATATTCAAATACTTTTTGACCGTATTTCTAGACAAAGATAATTTTCTTGAAATCTTCGAAATACTAAATCCATCTTCCTTTAGCTGCAAAATCTTAAAGTAGTTCATAATTCTTTCCACTCCATTTTCCCCGCTCTCCATTTCAATACTACATCAGTATAATGGAGGGCTTTTTTTGTACAAGGGGTGGTCAAACTTATTTGTGGAGAACTGCTCACTTTAGTTTATCGTTTACATACGGCTCCAGCACTAATATTTCTCATTCCTCCATTAAAAGTTAAAGCAATAACAGTTTCTTTATTATATTTCAAAGTTTTAGCGAATATAAATGAGTTTAGATAACCACTAAAAGCGGTAAAAAATACCACAATGGCAATAATAATCAATCTAAAATTAATGTTCAGTAAAAATGGAGCGACAACTGTTCCATTCAACATAACATCAAAGCCCATGCCGATCTTTGCAAGAATGCATATCTATTGTCTTATACCAAGTGAGAGAACCTGCTGAGTTGGCAAACACTTTACGTTCGATTTCAATTACGAGGTGATGCAGCAGATTTTTGACCTAAAGCACTTGATACTAACTCTCAATCAATAAAAAATAACGGCTGAAGTAAATTTCAGCCGTTTCAAACTATACTATTACTAATTTTGCTTTGTTCTAAAACGTAAATAGCGAAATTTTCTAAGCGGATTCTGACGTTTTCCTTTTGAGATTAAATACATCCATAAAATAAATGCGATTCCACTGATGAGGTATGTTACAAAAACCATTGTTGCTTTTAATGTCATCCAATACCCATTCTTATAATTAACATCAATTAAATTCATACCTGTGTATGACTCTATAACTAGAGGACCAAATGTAATTACTAGCAAAAAAGAACCTATGAAGATTAAAAATAAACTCCATATAGTATAAGGTTTATAAAATACTATACCAATTAGAAGTCCAGCTAATCCTAATGTGATCCACCAATAATCACGAAAATAATCAAAAAATACATTCATAACAAAAGATAAACTTAAGACGCCAATAATTGTAAGAACCGTAATTGACATTACAGCAGTCCAGCCAAAAATCTCCTTAATTGTACTTATAAGACTTTCTCGTTCAATCGGTTGTGTTGCTTGTTGAGATTGTTCGAATTCTTTTATTATCTTTCTTGTCTCTTTTTTCTCTTCATAATAGTTCACTATCTTATTTTTAGTATCTATAATTCTTATTCTCTGTATCTTACTTCTTATTTTTATTTTATTATAAATATCTCTAAACTTCTTTTTAATTAATGGCATTCGATAATTTCTAAGGTTCATTTAAATTCCTCCAACTTTAACAGTCCATATAAGTATCTTACGTTTCAACGTACCTAGTTTATACATGTTCTTCCTTATTAATTGCAACTAAATTTAAAGATATTAAATCTATAGGGCACCCCCTATACTAGTATCCTTAAAAACCTTCAAAAACTAAAAAAAAGCTATTCACCGCTATATTTTAGGTGATTAGCTTCTTTGATTATTTTGCCTTAAGATAATTTTTCATTTCCTGAATTTATTGTCTGATTAACAATATGCTAACTATGACTAGCGAATTAAGCGTTTGCTGTCTTTCTTCCCAGCATAATGTTTAACTACTTTAAATGACCTTTTTTCTGCATACTTTTTACATGCATAACAAAAAATAATTTGCATTCCACTACTATTTTCATATTTAATCATTGGGACGTCTTCCATTTTACAAATACCACATGATTTCTTGAGTAATTTGAGCATGCAATTCATTCCCTTTCTAGTGAAAGATATTGTTAACAAACTTCTAGTTATAAAACCACTGAAATACGGGTAAATAGAACCATATTCACATTAATATTAGAAAAATAATAATTCCTTATGACTTTTATCCCTACTTAGTATCTATAACACTAGTATATATGAGCCAAATTAAAATATGAATAGGAAGTTTTGTTAATAAATGTCGAATAGAAATAAGTTTTTAATTACTTGATTTAATTTCTTAATTCAAAGAAGTCTTCTAGGTAAAGGTGGAATTTCCTTTTAACATTTATTCAAAAATTGCACAAAAAAACCAGCAACTTGTAAGTTCCTGGAATCTATTTCAGTCTATTTAAATTGCTCTAAATATATTTACATCCATCCAAATTACTAGTTCACCTTCTTATATACTCTTCTTTCTGCATATTCTCTACAAGCATTACACACTTTTATTAATTCACCCTTATCATTTTTGTAGCGTGTTAATGGTTTAACTCGTCTCTTACAAATAGTGCAGGATTTTTTTAAAAAGTTGAAAATGTTAAAACACTCCTTTTAATATCATTTTATGAAATGTTTTTTATAATATTGCTCTTCCTTAAATAAATAATACATATTTAAACCTTAATCACTCATACTAATTCGAACAAATTAAAAATACTAAAATGTAATGGAGGGATTCTTATGGAACTTGATCGTATAAAACAGATCGTGGCTTCTCCTAGAGAAATTGATGTAACTTATAACGGTGCTCCAGTCTGGATAGATAAAATTCATGAAAATGAAAAGCTTGCTACGGTTCATCTAAGACAGTCACTAGAAGAAAGATCTGAAGTAGAAATAGCAGAACTTAAAGAAGAAATACATTAATAGTTTAAATAACTTAACTTTTATAAAAAAGCGGCTGACGATAAATTCAGCCGCATTACTAAAGAAATCAAATAGCCATGAAGTTTCATACAACTACCTCGATATTAATTCCGCTTCATTTATTGTTATTTTTTACATGCTTGAATAAATGTTTTAAAAATCGCCTCTGACACAGCATCTTTTTTTACTACCATGTTTTCAGGATGCCATTGAAACCCCATAACAAATTCGTGTGTTTTACTTTCAAAGGCTTCAATAATTCCGTCACTAGCAAGAGCACTTACTTCAAATTCATTTGGAATTTTTCTGATTGCTTGATGATGGAAACTATTCACTTTAAACTTCTCCATATGAGTAATGGTACTTAAAATAGATCCTTCTATTACTTGCACAAAATGGGAAGCATGGTATCTAGCTGCTTGTTGAGTATGTTGTAATAAACTCTTATCTGTTTGATTATAGATGTCTTGATACATATCACCGCCAACAGCAATATTTAAAATTTGGCACCCTCTACATATTCCTAAAATCGGCTTGTTAAGCTTTAACATTTTTTGAATTATTGCTATTTCAAATTCATCTCTTTCAGGAGTTATTTTTCCAAGTCCCCTTATTGGCTCTTCCCCGAATAATGTAGGATCAATATCTTCTCCTCCTGTTAAAAGTAATCCATCAATTAATTGAACGAGGGAATCAATATCAGCTTCCGCTAGATTAGGAATTATAATTGGTACTCCTCCAAATTCCGTAATTGCTTGTATATAGTCTGTAGAAACTGAAAAAACTTTCCCATCTAAAGTCGAAGAAATACCAATAATTGGTTTCATTTTTTTAACTTCCTCTCTATTTTTAATCCTATACTGGTTCGATTTTTGAAAGACCACAACTAGAAGTCCTTGTATAATTATATTCTACCAAAGACAACAATGTTTTTTAACTCTTTCTCATTCATTTCACAGATTCCTATACCCTTACTACTCATAACAGATTCTAATAAAATTAGAAAATACATACTGAAAAATTAACTAGTGAGTTCTTTAATAAAATTTTTCCACATATCGCAATACAAAAGATACTTACTCATTAAAAGTAAACAACATTCTTTTTAAATACCCCCTTAAACTAAATATGTTGAGCGAATAGTATGATAAGCATCGAACATTGGAAGGATTACATATTCGTAAGTTGATATGGACTTTCGACTTTCTTTTATAAGTGCTACAAATCAGAAGAGGTGAAGTACATGAAAAACTGGAAAATCATTAGTGCTGCATTACTTGCGGCATCTTTAGTAACGGCTACTTCAGGCCAAGCTTGGGCAAGTACAAAAACGACAGACTTAGAAACAGTAAACCTTCAGAGTGTTTTAGAGATTGAGGATATACCAACAACACTAAACGTTGATTCAGACTTAGTTTCTTCAATCATCGTACCAACGGGTTATCTAGCAAACAATATCTTTGCTTTATTGACTAATTTCGAAAAGATAAGCAATCCAAATGCAAAAGAAGCACTTCTCAATAATATTGAGAGAGCAATTGCAAGATGGGAAGCAAAAAAGGTTGAGGATGACACAGTAATTGAATCAGAAACAGAAGAAGAAAATGTATCGACACCGCCAGAAGAAGATATAGAAGATGTAGAAGATGTATCTGAAGCAGAAGAAAGTCAAGATGAAGATAGTGATAAAGAAGAAGAAAAAACGCTAGCTGAACGAGAAGCAAAAAAGAATGCTCAATTAGCTAAAGTTGAGGCAATAAAAGCTGCAAACTCAGCTAAAAAAGAAGTAAGAGAAGAAGCAAAACAAGTGAAGAAAGAAGCAAGAGAAGAAGCAAAACAAGTGAAAAAAGAAGAACGAAAATCAAATAAACAAGACAAACAAAATGGTAACCAATCAAGTAAGTCTGAAAACAAGGGCAATAATAAATAATCACCTGCTCTCAATTTAAAAACGTATGAAATGGCTGATTTAATCCTACTAGGGGCACTTTAAAGATTTTCACTTACGAATTAGTTTAATCCTTATAGCCACTAGTAGCTTAAGCTGCCGTTTAAAAACCCTGCACTATACAAACACCAGATTGATAGATACAATATCATCATGTCTACATTTTTAAATCTAAAACTAATTTAGTTACCATTTGCTGATTCGTTGTAAACTTTTCGATTTATTCAATACAAAGCATACCCTTTAATATCATTATTATCATCGAAACGTTTACAACGAAGCAGAACAACAATATAACTTTCCATTTGATAGTGAAATAAATAATAACATATCACCGTACTTTATATAATCTGTCTACAAAGGAGAAGGATGCCATTATGAACACGCAAAGAGGGATTGTATTTGAAAATAAATCTTCATATAGCATTTTTCTAACTCCAGATGGTCGGTTCCAAAAAGGTATTTCGCTTGTATCTTCTGCTTCTGTTGGAGAAGAAGTTTCATTTCGTCCTTATGTTGCTGTGTACAAGACAAAATTCCCTGTAAAACCCGCCGTGATGGCTCCTATTATTGCGGCTGTGGCAATTGTTCTCATGTTCTTCTCGGTTCTATTACCAGCACAGACGACTGTTTCTGCGTTTGTCCAAGTCGACTTTAACCCAAGTTTTGAATTGGGAATTGATGAAGACGGGGATGTCCAACAATTTAGAGGATTAAATGAAGATGGAATTGCCTTAAAGAGGGAGATTTCTTTTTGGAAAGGTAAAACATTCCCCCAACTGCTTTCCACAATTGTCGATCAATCTAAATTAAACACCAATGAATATTCTCAAATAGAAATAACAACTATTTATATAGAAGAAACCCATCAACTTTCATTAGAAAAATTGATTACCACATCAGTTGCTAACTCAACCACTAATTTGAAAAAAGAATCCGTTCAAATGAACAAAGCTACAGTTGAAGAACGTGTAGAAGCAAATTCACAAGGCGTTTCTGTTGATGCTTTGAATAAGAAACAACTAAAAGAACAAATATCATCAGAGGATAAAAAACAGCCAAAAGCAAAAGGAAAGAAACCTACTAAGGAACCAGAGAAGAAACCTACGAACGAAACAAAAACGAAACAAGAAAAGAAACAACCAGGTAATAGTCAAAAAAATAAAGAACAAAATAATTCAAAATCCCAATTAGATAAAAAAGATAAGAAGCAACAGTCCGAAGACAAAGAAGCAAAGAATAACAATAATAATAGCAACAACAACAACAACAACAA
>NZ_ALJG01000307.1 GCF_000286315.1 Paenisporosarcina sp. TG20
GCACTTACCCGGTTTTTCTTTATAAGTAGAAAGTTAAAATAGGTACTTTCTACTTTAGGAAGTGAGATAGTCTTGTTATCAATAGCGAACTAATTTGTTTTAATGAGACGTTTATTTGAGTTTTTCAATTATGAAAAACTGATCGCTTAAAGTGTGCTGTTAATCAATCAAACAGAAATCATAACTAGATCAAAAATCTAGTTACATGATGTTCCTTCAGTTAAAAGATAAAAGTAGCTCCCATTGAATAACATTGGTCAATATTCTTCTCCCAAAGAAATGAAGCAAATTTCATGTTTGTTAAAGTAAAGTAAGGTAAAGTATTAAACGATATAAGGTATGTGGAAAATTTATAAGGAGTTGAAAAGCATGCCTGTTACCGAATGGTTTATAATAAAGTCGTTAACAGTTCCGTCATCATGGATAGCTGTTCTGTTGGCCATACTTATTACAGGGCTCGTTTTGTGGCGCAAATTTGGAAAAACAACAGAAGTATGGTTTTCAGATGCTGTGATCCTTGTTTTGTTAGTTTGGAAATTAAGTGTCATCATTACTGATTTTAAAATGATTCTAAACTCACCATTGTCAATTCTTTATTTTAACGGAGGGAATATAGGTTTATATTTAGGCTTACTTGTCGCCTTAGCCCGATTGTTATATCAATTTAAGAAAAAGGGTTGGCCAGTAAGTGAACTTGTTGCCATGATAATTGCATTGGTAATGGTCCAATCTTTGTACCAATTTTTGATGGTATTATTGAACGAAGCCGCTCTTTGGCAAAAAATCATTACAGTAGTTATATTTTTAGGAATTACAATACTGAGTTGGCTAAAAGTAGCAGAATCAAGCGTTTGGCGTATTCAATTAATCATTTTGTTCTTATGTGCACATATTTTTGTAGCAGTGATACAACCAGAGGGGATCGTTCAAACCCCGCTATTTATTACAGGGTTGTTCGTGATTGCAGCAGTAATGGTCTACTTTGCAACGAATTCACAACATGAATATACGGAGGGAAACTATGAATAAGAAAATGTTTGGGTTAATACTAATCGCTGCCATGATTAGCATTGTTATTGCTGGAATAGTAAAGAAAAATGTTGAAAATGAGGAATCAATTTCAATTCAACAGCTTGGTGTTGATTTGGCAGAAGTTGCATCAGTAGAAGGGTTAAATAAAGGCGATATGTCTCCGGATTTCGAGTTAAAGACCCTTGATGGAGAAAAGGTTCAACTTTCTGAATTAAAGGGAAAAAAAGTTATTATTAATTTTTGGGCAACATGGTGTGCACCTTGTAAAGCTGAGATGCCTCACATGCAAAATTACTATGAAAATTATGCAGAGGAGGAAAATGTTGAAATACTAGCAGTAAACCTGACGAATCTTGATAATGGTATTACTGGTGTGAAGAGTTTCGTTCAGGACTATGGATTAACTTTTCCGATTCCTATGGACGTAGATGGTTCGGTTGGACAAATGTATCAAACTATCACTATTCCTACTTCTTACATGGTTGACACAGAAGGTCGTATTCAAAATAAAATCCTAGGACCTATGGATGAAAAAATGATGAAAAACTTTATAAGTAATTTAGATTAATTGGAAATCTGGCTCCCTTTTGTCGTATAGCCGCCTACTAAATCATACAATAAAACGAAGAAAGTAGGGGGCGATATTATTTGAAAAGAAGCCAGTTTTTTTTATTTGGTTTTTTAGTTATTTTGGTTCTGGGTTTAGTTGTTTTTTGGGCTCCTTTTAAAAAGGAAGAAGTAAAAAGTCCTACTGTTAGTCAAATGGCACCAATTGATGAAGCATATGACCGGATTTTGTCTAGTTCAGTACATCCGATAAAAGGGGAATTACTGATCGAAGGTGCTCTAAGGGGAATGGCTGAAACACTTGAAGATCCTTATAGTAAGTACATGACTAAAGAAGAGGCAAAATCCCACCGCGATTCATTGGCGGACGAACGCGTTGGAATTGGCTTAGAAATTGTTGAAAATAAAGGCCGTTTTATTGTTATCACTCCAATGAAATCATCACCTGCTGAAAAAGCAGGAGTTAAGCCTTATGATGAAATTGTACAGGTAGATGGGGAGCGGGTAGTCGGAAAAAGTTTACTTGAATTACTTACTGCGATAAAAGGGGAAAAAGGAACAAATGTTTCTCTGACTGTATTTAGAGAAACAGAAGATCGACACGTGGAATTAAAAATGACGAGATCTCCACTACAAATACAAACTGTTACAAGTGAACGAGTCGAAAAGGATGATATTGCAATTGGCTATGTGAGTATCTCAGTATTTGGTGAAAAAACAGCTGAAGAATGGGAAAAGCAAACTCGGACACTAATACAACAAGGAATTGAAGGTTTATTAATTGATGTTCGTGGTAATCCTGGAGGCTATTTACATAGTGTTGAACAAGTCATTAGTACAATGTTTAAAAACGAACAAATCTATGCTTACATGCAAGATTCTAAAGGAGTACTCGAACCACTAACAACAACAGTAACAGAGGAAGATAATTATTTAAAAGAGATGCATACAATTCCCATTGTCTTATTACAAAATGAGGGAAGTGCTTCTGCAAGTGAAGTCTTAAGTGGTGCTTTAAAAACTAGCCAAAGAGCACTTATAGCAGGAGGCAAAAGCTTTGGCAAAGGAACTGTTCAAGAAACCTGGGCACTAAACAATGGTGGAGAAATGAAATTATCTTCACATAAATGGTTAACACCCAAGCAACAATGGATTCATGGTACAGGGATTGAAGCTGATTTAAAAGTTGAAGCAAGTGAACTTTATCAACTTGAACCATTTCCAACAAGCGGTTCTTATCAAGTTGGAGATTTTCATACAGATATTATTTATAGTCAAAAGGTTTTAAAAGCACTCGGGTTTTCTATTTCAAGAGTTGACGGATATTTCGATGAAGATACAGCAAAAGCTGTCTTGACTTTCAAAAAAGAAAAGAAATTAGTGACTGATGCAAATATGGATCAACCTTTTTTTAAATCGATTAGAGATACAATCTTAACTTATAAAACTAGTAAGAAGCATGATGAACAATATCAAGTTTCTTTAGGTTATCTAATCCATTCTATTAAAAAGTAGAAAAAACATGTACGCATTCTATCCCCGGTTTGTTACAATGAAAAGAAATGCATGAACCGTTGGGTGGTGTTCGTATGATTTGGCAAGAAGTAGGTTTAGAACTGCTAAAGGGATTAGGTAAATTATTTATTAACCCATTGTTTTATATTTCTATTCTTTTCGCTGTAGTCCTTGGATATGTACGAGTTAAAAGGGAACGACGTTCTTTTCGAACACGTATCCTCTGGGGATGGACAGAAGCGAAGAGAATGTTCGCAGACATATGGATCTATGCACTCATATTGTCAATACTAAGTGTTGGAATTGGTCTAACATTTACTGTGGATTGGATTGTAACGTATAGTACTATTAGCATCCTTCTAGTCTTACTTTTCATGTATCAACTAGGTTCACCAGTTATAGCAGGAGCAATTGCTATCGGTGTTTTATGGATAGGTTTTGAAACAAATTTCACTTTTTCAATTTTTACCTTCGAATGGGTAGGGGAAATGAACTGGATTAGCTTGTCTCTGCCGATAGCATTAATTATCGGTGCAACTGTAATTATTGAGGGGTTGCTTATACGTAAAACCGGTGCTGAATCAGCGTCACCCGTTTTAGAAAAAACTTCGCGAGGTTTAACAGTTGTTAGCTATCTAACGAAACGATTATGGATGATTCCTATCTTTGTAATTGTTCCTAGTGATGTAATACCAGTATTTTATCCATATTGGCCACAATTTACATTTGGCAGTGAATCATTTGGTCTAGTATTATTTCCTATCATTATAGGATTTCAACAAAAAGCACGACGCTCACTTCCAATTAATTTATTTCCGAAAGTAGGAAATTACGTCATGACTATTGGAATCGCTATTGTTGTAATTTCAATAGTTGCTTTTTGGTTGCCGTTCATGGCTGTAGTTAGTTTAATTCTTGGTGCTTTCGCACGCATTGGAGTTTGGGTTTACTTTGTAATAAAAGAACGTCAAGGAAATTACGCTGTTACTCCTCATAAATCAGGTGTAATGATTGCTGGAGTTTTGCCAGAATCACCAGCTGAAAAAATGGGACTTGTAATTGGGGAATGTATTCGTAAAGTAAATGGACAAATTGTTTCCAATGAGCAAGAATTGTATGAAGCGATTCAAATAAACGCAGCGCATTGTCGTCTTGAGATACTTGATCATCGAGGGGAATTAAGGTTACGCCAACATGTTATTTATCATCACGACCACCATCGTCTTGGCTTATTGGTCGTAAGATAGGAGAACATATATGGAATCTATGGCTACTAAAATCATTTTTGCATTATTTATACCAGGTTTGCTTGTTATATTATTTACACGAATTACTTTTTCTCATATAGTTGCGTTAATTTTAACGGTTGCACTAATTACAGCATCTATTTATGCAGGATATACACATACATGGCAGTTGTACATTATAGATGCTATATCCTTAACAATTGGGTTTTGGTATGCTACTCGCATGATGAAGCGGGGAAAAGGGTAAGAAAATTAATTAGCACGCCTTTACACTTTGGTGTAAAGGCGTTTTTTGAATTTATATGAAAGTATTAATCTTTTTACTATCTTGAATTGGTTATGGACAGCAATCTATTTCAGTAGCCATGTTGATTGGAGGATTTTAAACAAAGAATTTGGATGAGCGATTGCTCAATTGGAAAATTTGGTGTTCAAGTTGGAAAAATGGGGAGCCAAGTTGGAAAAATCACGCTCCAAGGTTGGAATATAAAAAATATACTTCTAGATGATCAAGCGTAGCCTAATTTCTTAAGCAGAATGACAAAAAGTAAAAAATATTCCACACCATGGATAAAGAAAAAAGAGTCCGAAATAGTATCTTCAGTCGTATGCTTGTCATGAAGTCAGTGTCCATTCTCACATCCATTAAATTCTAAGTACTATATGTATAATGGCTGCACACAGAGATGGACGAACCTCCTCAAAAAATTAAACTATAAACCGCTAATACTGCAATTGACCCCATAACAACAACGATTACATTCGCGCCAGCAAACGCTAGTGCAAAGGCTGCAATAGCACCAATAAAGCCAAATAATAAATTGCCTGCTTGTACAAATAATATGGCAGGAAATATTAAAGCACCTAATACAGCAAATGGAATGTTTCTTAATACGCCACTAACGATTGGAGGGATTTCACGGCCTTCTAAAAATGTTAACGGGAAAGCACGGGGAATATAAGTAACAATTGCCATACCAAGAATCATCCACCAATACCAACTATCCACTATGCTTCACACCTTTCCTAATGCGGACATATAGTATTTCAACCAATATAGCTGAGCCTAATGTTGCCACTAAAATCGCCCACCCTGTTGACAGTAGGCCGCTCCAATACAAAACACTATGAATAATTGCCCCAAATAAGGCCAGCAACACTACTTTTCGATTCCCCTTCATCGAAGGTACTAGCAAACCGACAAACATGGCATATAAAGCAATTGACATAGCTGCTTGGAGAAACGCAGGTAAGTTTGCACCGATTACATGACCAAGGGCTGTAAAAGACACCCAACTACCATAAGAAATAATCATGACTCCGAATGCAAATGGGGTCTTAATATTATTCTCTTTTTTTGTTGCCAACACTGAGAAGGTTTCATCTGTTACTCCAAAGGCATAGATTGCTTTTTTCCATCGCGCATCTGGTTGCATCTTTTCATTGAGAGAAGCCGTCATTAAGAAGTGACGGATATTGACGACAAATGTGTTTAAAACGATTAGAATAGGGTCAACGCCCGTAGAAATTAATGTTAAGGATATGTATTGTGCAGCACCTGCAAAAACGAACATGCTCATGGCAACTGCTTCCCACATAGACAAGCCAGTTGTTTTAGCAAGTAAGCCAAAGGTAAGAGCGATAGGAAAATAACCGATGGCAATGCTTAATCCGGCTCGTATACCGTTCGTAAATGTCATTTTCAAAACTCACTTTCTTTATTGTTGTATAATATATTATATATCTGTGTATTAAATTAAACAATACGAGGTGATGACTGTGGAGCAAATTAGACGAAACATAGGCATTCAATTAAAAAAAATTCGACATCATCGTGGAATGAGTTTAGACGATATTGCGAAGTTGACAGATGTCAGTAAAGCGCAGCTTGCACAAATGGAAAAAGGGGAGTCAAATCCCACTGTTTCGACCATATGGAAGATTGCAGATGGACTTAAAATCAGTTTTTCTTCACTTCTGCAACCACCGAAATCAATTGTCAATAAGATTTCATCTTCAGAAATTCCATTCTTAACAGAAGATGAAGGCCGCTATCGTGTATTTTCCATTATTCCTTATGATCCGGAACGTGGATGGGAATTTTACAGAATCGAGATGGATCCACTGTGTTCATACGAAAGTGTTCCACATATGGATGGAGTTGAAGAATCTTTAACGATTGTAGAAGGTTCAATGAAATTGATTCTTGCAACTGAAGAAGTAAGTCTAGAAAAAGGAGATACATTGGTGTTTTCAGGAAATCAGGTCCACCGATACGAGAATTCTCATGGAACGATGACTGTAATGCATCTTATTATTCACTATCAAATTGTTTGATGAGAACATGTCTAGGGGAAACTGTTTTATAATATTGTTTTTTAAGGATGAGGAACATGTTTGATTGGTTAACTGCTGAAAATTTACTAGAACTGACTAGAGACTATCGTTCACTAGGACCGATAATCGGATTTTTATTACCTTTTTTAGAAGCATTTTTACCGTTTTTACCTCTATTTGTATTTGTTTTTGCGAATGCTAGCGCATATGGTTTATGGATAGGTTTTTTATTATCATGGGCTGGAACTACAGTTGGTTCATATTTATTCTTTCTAGTTATACGGAAATATGGACGTGCACGGTTTCTTGGTTTCATGGTTAAACATGAACGCGTACAAAAATTAATTATTTGGATTGAAAATAATGGGTTTGGTCCACTGTTTTTATTGTTATGTTTTCCATTTTCACCATCAGCTTTAGTTAATATTGTAGCGGGTTTATCTAACATGAAAAAAAATACATATTTATGGGCGTTACTTGCCGGGAAATTTGTGATGATATTAACCATAAGTTTCATTGGTTATGATATTAGAGCACTTATTACACAACCTATCCGAACAGCTATTGTTTTAGCAGTTATTGTGTTGCTATGGTTCATTGGAAAACAAATTGAATTAAGGTTAAACGCTAGAGTTGAAGAAAACTATCGTGGTATTCAAGAACAACAACGGGGGAAGGAGTCCGATTTTTGAATGTATTGAAACAAGAATCATGGGAATGGGTAAAGGCGATTGTTATAGGACTAACTATTATCATCGTTATTAAATCATTTTTTGTAACGAATTATTCGGTCTCCGGTCAATCGATGGAGCCTATTCTTAAGAATGGGGATAAAGTATTAGTTAGCAAAATATCTTATATAATTGGTGACATTGATCGTTTAGACGTTTTGGTATTTCATAAAGATGAAAATGAAGATTATGTGAAACGGGTAATAGGAATTCCAGGTGACGTGATTTCTTATGTGAATGATGAACTTTTTATAAATAAAAAAAGGGTTGAAGAACCATATTTGATATCCTATGGGGCTTATCAACACCCTGATGATCGTTTGACGGAAAACTTTACACTTGAATCGTTAACAGGGAATATTCAAGTTCCACCAGATTCATACTTTGTTCTCGGTGATAATCGTCGACATAGTTTAGATAGTCGTTATTTTGAGTTTATAAAAAGAGAAACCATCGTTGGAGAAGTAGTAGCTATGTACTGGCCTCTAGAAACAGCAACTATTAATTTTACAGGTAAAAATCCCGAATAATTTCCACCTCTCACAGTTGTTATGTACAATAGAGGTAGGAATATTATCGGGATTTTTATATTGATAAAGGAAGTATATAAATAGTGGTATAAAGGAGGTATTCATGTGTCATTACGATTGATAACGGGACGAGCGGGTGTAGGGAAATCTGAATTAATGAGGCATGAAGTTTGCGAATCATCGACAAAAGATCCACTCGGTACACCTATTTTCTTTGTGGTCCCTGATCAGATGTCGTTTTCAACTGAATCTGCATTATCGACCCAGGGCCAGGGGATTATTCGAACACAAGTTACGACTTTTAAACGACTTGCTTGGCGTGTTCTACAAGAAACCGGTGGAATTAGCCGACAGGAGATAAGTGGATTTGGCTATCGCATGTTAATTCGAAGACTATTGGAAACACATAAAGAAGAGTTTTCCCTCTTTAAACTAGCAGCTAATAAACGCGGCTTTACGGATCAGATGGAAATGTTATTAAAAGAGTTTACGAGATACTGTCTTGATGGCGACACTTTGTATTCACTTGGAGAATCGCTTCAACAAGTAGATGCCCCTCGCACATTGCAAGATAAGGCTCATGATTTGTCTGTTTTACTGTTCGCACTAGAAGAACGTCTAGGTGATTCTTACATTGATAGTGAAGGATATTATACATTGTTGTCAAAGCAGATAAAAGACTCTTTGTTACTTGCAGAGGCAGATATTTATGTGGATGGCTTTGTCACCATGACGACGAGGGAGTTTGAAATATTAGGCGAGTTAATGAAGCACGCAAAAAGGGTAACGATTTCTCTTCCACTAGAAAACGAATCTACAGATTTAACAGACGACCAATCGTTATTTCATGGTGCTGCTAAAACTGCTGAGAGATTAAAAGAAATGGCACGTGAAGGGTCCATTGAAATTGAACAGTCTATTCATTTAAGCGAAAATAAGCGATTTATGAACAATGAAATTAAACATCTAGAAGCAAATATACATACGTATCCCGCTCCAATTTTAGATAACCAACGACAGATGAATGTGAATGTGATTGAAGCGGATAGTCGTCGAGCAGAAATTCATGCTGTGGCAAGGCAGATTAGACGTCTCGTGCGCGATGAGCAAATGCGTTACCAGGATATAGCAATTCTTTACCGCCAACCTGAGGTTTATGATGAACTAATTGAAACTACTTTCGCACAATACGATATACCAGTATTTATCAACCGTAAAAAATCAATGCTTCATCATCCTTTGATTGAATTAAGTCGTTCTGCATTTGAAGCGGTGTTAAGTGATTACCAATACGAACCCATGTTTAGAGCAATTAAGACGGATTTATTTTTTCCGCTTAACTCAAGTAGACAAACATGGCGTGAACGTGCTGATCGCTTAGAGAATTTTGTGATCTCACAAGGGATATACGGAGAACGCTGGACAGATGAAAAACGTTGGCATGTTAAGAAATATAGAGGACTCGAATTTCACTCAAAAGCGCAAACCGATGAAGAACGCGCTATTCAGTCGGACATTATAGCTGTTAGAGAACACGTGTTTACGCCACTTCAAGAGTTTGCTAAAAAGATCGAAAGTAGTGAAACGGGTAGAGAGATAGCTCAAGCTCTATTTGAGTTGATGGAAGGGTTACAAGTATTCGAGAAGTTGCAAGTGTTAAAAGACGATGAAAATGATCAAGGTCAACTCTTACTTGCTACTGAACATGACCAAGCTTGGGTACAGTGGACAGATGTCTTAGATCAATTTGTACTGATGTTTGGTGATGAAAAATTAACAGCTAAAGAAAGTCTTCGTCTACTTGATGAAGGGTTTGACTCACTGGAGTTTTCCCGAATACCTCCCTCTATTGATCAAGTAACAGTAGCAACCGTTGATTTATCCCGTTTGTCTAATATTCGAGCAGCATTTGTTGTAGGAGTAAATGACGGTGTTTTTCCAAAACGAGTTGAACAAGAAGGTTTACTTTCAGATACAGAGCGAGAATGGTTTATGCAAATTGGATTTGAACTTGCCCCTACCTCTAAAATGCGTTTAATGGATGAAACATATATGGCATATCGTGCGCTGACAACAGCTTCAGAAAAGCTTTTTGTGTCATACGCTGTGGCTGATGAAGAAGGTAAAGCCTTACTTCCATCAACTTACATTAAGAGATTGCATCAACTTTTACCGCAAATTGAAGTGGAGCTAGCAGTAATTGATCCGGCTATATTAAAGGGAAGCACAAATCATTATATCCAACATCCACGTGCAACAATGTCGTACCTAGCAACGAAACTAAAGCAAGCAGAAATAAATGATGGGAAACTTGAAGAAGAATGGTTAGCTGTGGCTTCCTATTATGAGAACGATCCGATTTGGCAAAGTATATACGAACTTGTCATTCGACCAATTTCAAACCCTATTAAAGCACAAAATTTAGATCAAGAAACGACAAAATCATTATATGGTGATTCATTTACTTCAAGTGTCTCGCGTGTTGAAAAGTACTATAGTTGTCCTTTTGCACACTTTGCAACATATGGATTGCGTTTAGAAGAGCGCGGTGAATATATACTCGAAGCTCCAGCGATTGGGGACTTGTTCCACGCGGCTTTAAAATGGATTGCTGACGAAACGAAGCGTTTAAACCTTACTTGGGCTCGACTAACAACCACTCAAGCTTGGGACTTAGCTAGACAAGCTGTTGATGCCATTTCACCTCATTTCGTAAATCAAATTTTGCAAAGTTCAAAGAGATATACCTATATTCAGCGAAAACTCGTTCAAATATTGCAACGGACAATGACTACTTTGCGTGATCATGCCAGTGTCTCAACATTTGCACCAATTGCGATAGAAGCGGGATTTGGACCAGGAGAAGAATTACCAACTTTAGAAATTCCACTTAAAAATGGACATGCCATGAACATGAGAGGACGTATCGATCGTGTGGATGCTGCAGTTATCGAAGGGAAACCATTCATACGGATTGTTGATTATAAATCTTCTGCTAAAGCGCTTGATTTAAACGATGTATACCATGGTATATCTCTGCAAATGCTGACGTATTTGGACGTTGCTGTTACTAATTCCGGAATTTGGTTAGGACAAGAAGCCGAACCTGCTGGTGTGTTGTATGTTCACGTTCATAATCCAATGTTAAAATTAGCAAAAGAACTTTCTGATATGGATATCGAAGAAGAAGTGTTTAAGAAATATAAGATGCGAGGCTTATTAATAGACGATGCTAGCGTTTTAAATGAAATGGATACAGAAATCAGTGGAACTTCTAAAGTAATCCCTGCCCGTATTAATAAAGATGGTTCTATTTCTAAATCATTCTCAAAAGTCGTGTCTCCTCAAGATTTGGCAAACTTACGAACTTTTGTACGAACTAAACATCAACAAGCTGGCGACGGGATGCTTGCGGGTGAAACAAGTGTGTCGCCTTATCGAATCAAAGATAAAACAGCTTGTGACTATTGTAATTTCCGCAGTGTATGCCAATTTGATCCGACTGACCCAGATCAACAATACCGTAACCTAATAACTGGCACACCAGAAGAAATTACACAAAAAATAAAAGAGGAGGTCACGCCACATGTTGATACCGACTAAACCACAAGGTGTTACTTGGACGGACGCTCAATGGCGAGCCATTTTTGCTGAGGGACGTGACGTTCTCGTATCAGCCGCTGCAGGGTCAGGGAAAACAGCTGTACTTATTGAGCGCCTAATACAAAAAATGATGCGCCAAACCAACCCAATCGATGTAGACGAGTTATTGGTTGTTACTTTTACTAATGCTTCTGCAGCAGAAATGCGCCACCGAATGGCGGAAGCTCTGGAAAAAGCGTTGGCAATAGATCCAACATCAAATCATTTAAGAAGGCAGTTGAGTTTGCTAAATAAAGCCCAAATTTCAACTCTTCATTCTTTTTGTCTATCTATAGTAAAACAATACGCGTACGTTCTTGATATAGACCCAGGATTTCGACTTGCAAACGAGGCAGAAGCAGCACTTATTAGGGATGATGTAATAGCAGAAGTGTTAGAAATGGCATATAAAGCAGAAAATCCAGAAGCGATGTACCAATTAGTAGATAGTTTCACTACAGATCGCGATGATCAACTGATTGAAACGTTGATTGATAAATTATATAGCGCTGCAAGTGTGCATCCAGAACCCAAAAAGTGGTTACTGGCGATTCCAGAAAGTTATGATGTTCCGGAAGATATGCAAATTGATGACCTGCCATTTATGGATACACTAAAGTTAACCATTCAACATGTTCTTGAAGAAGCTTATAGCATGACAGAAGAAATACGTCAGTTTGCCTTACAACCAGCAGGACCAGCTCCTTATGGGACGACGGTAGAGCAAGATCAACTTTTGATTGCTGAAGCGATAAGACGTATCTCAACAGAAACGTGGCAATCTACCTTTGAATATTTTCAAGCATTAAAATTTGCCACTGCTGCGCGTATACCTAAAGACACATTTGACGAACATCTCATTCAAAAAGCGAAAGACAAACGAGATCAACTAAAAAAACGAGTGAATGGACTGAAAGATTCCTATTTCACACGAACACCAGCGAGATTATTGCAAGAAATGAGACTCATGCATCCCATGCTTAAGACGCTAGTTGAGTTGACCCTGTCTTATGGGGAACATTATCGTACTGCCAAAAATGAACGGGGTTTAGTTGATTTCTCGGATTTAGAACATTTCGCTTTACAAATTTTTACTAAAGAAGAAAATGGTCAACTCAACCCTTCAAGCATTGCACAAGATATTATGGGGCAATTCAAAGAAGTGTTGGTAGATGAATATCAAGATACAAACAGGTTACAAGAAACGATTTTACAAATTGTCAAAACTGGAACAGTAGAAAACGGCAATATGTTTATGGTGGGAGACGTAAAACAATCGATATATCGTTTTCGTTTAGCAGAACCCATGCTTTTCTTAGCGAAATATTTGACGTTTACAACAGAACCTTCAAATACAGGTGTCAAAATAGATTTAAATGCCAATTTCAGAAGTCGTCCTGAAGTTTTGCATGCTACAAACTTTATCTTTTCTCAAATCATGGGTAAGCGTGTTGGAGAAATTGACTATGATGAAGCTGCTGCTTTAAAACCTGGGGCACCCTATCCTGAGACAGAGTCTGCAGTTGAGCTCACAATTCTCTCACAACACGATGAAGAAGGCGCGGGCGATGAAGAATCAGAAGTGAATGAAGAAATACAAGAACTAGAAGACTTAAAGAAATCACAGTGGGAAGCTCGCTATATTATCGGAAAAATTCGTTCATTAATGGATCAAAAAACAATGGTAGTAGATGCTTGGACGAAAAATGAACGACCACTTGAATTCCGTGATATTGTCATTCTTATGAGATCAATGACATGGTCTGCAGATTTAACTGAGGAATTTAAGAAAGCCGGTATTCCTTTATATGCGAACCTATCAAAAGGTTATTTTGATGCACTAGAAGTAATGATTATGTTGAATACGCTGCGCATTGTCGATAACCCTTACCAAGATATCCCGTTAGCTTCGGTACTTCGTGCACCATTTGTGGGCTTAACTGAAGCAGAACTCTCACATATCAGGCTTTCTGCACCGAAAGAACCATTTTATGAAGCGCTCAAAAATTTTGTCCATTTAGGTGGGAGTGGAATTGCACCTAAGACAGCGGAAAAACTTAACCGCTTCTTTCTACATTACGAAGAGTGGCGTGACTTAGCACGTAGAGGATCACTCGCAGATTTAATTTGGCGAATTTACATGGATACCCATTACTACGAAATGGTCGGTGCAATGTTGGGAGGAAAACAACGTCAAGCAAATCTTCGTGCTTTACATGACCGTGCATTATCTTATGAAAAATCATCTTTCCGAGGGCTATTCCGTTTTCTACGCTTTATTGACCGAATGAAAAAACGTGGAGATGATTTAGGAACTGCACGTGCAATGAGTGAGAAAGAAAACGTCGTCCGACTAATGACCATTCATTCATCTAAAGGACTTGAGTTTCCGTATGTATTTATTGCAGGGTTAGGTCGGGATTTTAATCAAATGGATTTCAACCAATTGTATTTATTTGATCAAAATTTTGGCTTAGCTGTAAAAGCAGTTGATCCAGAAAAACGTATCTCATTCACATCTCTGCCTTTTTTGGCGATGAAAGAAAAGAAACAACTTGAATTAAAATCAGAAGAAATGCGTGTCTTATATGTTGCCATGACTCGTGCAAAAGAAAAACTTATGCTTGTTGCTACTGTGAAAGATGCACAAAAATCAATTAGTAAATGGCAAGATATCGCAAGTTCAGGCGGCACTATGTTACCGGAATATGTACGATCTCGAGCTAAAGGGTTTTTGGATTGGATAGGACCAGCAATCGCGAGGCATCAAGACTTTGCAACTTGGCAAGGAACAACAAACACACACGTGATACAACATCCGTCCCAGTGGTCTTTTGAGACGATATATGTAGAAGATTTACGTCAAATCATTGAAACTGATGTACCAACGAAATCAACAGAATTGATTAAACCAGTAGATGTTTCAAATAAAATGATACACGAAATAGAACGTCGTTTTAATGCAATGTATCCATACCAGCGAGCTATTGCCAAACGTTCGAAACAATCGGTAAGTGAACTTAAGAGACTTGATCAATTGGAGAAAGAAGAACAACCTGAATTTTTCAGACCTAAACAAGTACAACAGGCGATATCAAGCGTATATAAACGACCAGCATTTCTGCAACAAGAAGAACTGAAACTGACATCTGCTGAAATTGGAACTGCCATGCATACGGCTATGCAACATTTAGATGTCCACTTGAATCCAAGTAAAGAAGTAATTACTACATTTATTCAACAACTGGCTGATAAACAATTTCTTACTACAAATGAAACAAAGGCAATTAAAGTAGATTCAATAAAATCTTTTTTACACTCTTCCATTGCTAATCGTTTACGAAATGCAACACGTTTTCTTCGTGAAGTTCCTTTTACTTATGGATTACAGGATGAGGATGGAGACAATCAGATTTTACAAGGAATTGCTGATTGTCTATTCCAAGAGGATGATGGGGAATGGGTCCTTCTAGACTATAAGACCGATCGTATTAAGAATGTACTTATTACGGAAGCAGCTATTTTACGTGAAATGCATCATCGTTATGGCTTGCAATTAGCACTCTATCAACAAGCTATTGAGAGCATTTTATCTATTACAATTAAAGAGAGAATATTATATTTGTTTGACACTGATCAAACAATTGTATTGGAGGATTAATTTGTGGATTTCAGGCCAACTCAGTTACATGAACGTGTCGTTGCTATAGATATGATGCGCGGCTTCTCACTACTTGGGATATTCATTGTAAATATGCTCGCATTTCACACACCATATTACTATATTAATCCCTATACTTGGTATACAGATCTAGGGGATATTGATACATTTAATTGGATTGATATCACTCTACAAGGTAGTGTTTATCCACTATTCGCCATGTTGTTTGGGTATGGATTAACATTACAATTTCTAAAATCACAACAACGAGGGAATTCATTTATTAGACTAGGTTTACGTAGATTATGTGTATTATTGATTATTGGAATATTACATGCTTTTCTTGTTTGGTCTGGTGATATATTAATTACGTATGCACTTAGTGGATTTATTGTTCTCTTTTTGTTACGCCTTTCGCGCATGTATCTACTTAGCATTGCACTAACACTTTACATTATACCTAATCTGCTATTGGGATTATTAATGTATTTTCTTAGCACTACTAATGAAATATTTTATACAGCGATACAGAAAGTTGAATCGTCCATTATTGCATTTTCATCAGGTTCTTGGACTAATATTTTTATACAAAGAGCAGCAGACTGGAGTTATGCAAATATTGAGTCTGGAAACTTATTCTTAATAGGGATTACTATTTTTCCTTATATGTTGCTCGGTGCAGCAGCAGCAAAGTGGAATTTAATTGAGCGCACATCTCAAAAGAAAGCTTTTTGGATTGTACTTACGGTTGTCACCTTAGCAATCGGTTATTCGATAAAAACTTTGCCGGTACTGATGGAACCAAACTTTTTTTATATTTATGTTCAAGATATATTTGGTGGACCTTTAGTGGCTATTGGATATGCGGGTGTAATTACGCTGATGTGTCAATTAAGGATATTCCGAACCATTTTT
Source organism: Paenisporosarcina sp. TG20 (assembly GCF_000286315.1). Lineage (GTDB taxonomy): Bacteria > Bacillota > Bacilli > Bacillales_A > Planococcaceae > Paenisporosarcina. The sequence continues at coordinate 16,178 of NZ_ALJG01000307.1, forward strand.
AACCCAATTGCGAAAACAGGAAGAATGTCGATTACTACGTATTTAACCCAGTCGGTTATTGCTACCACTGTTTTCTACTCATACGGATTAGGCTACTATGGCAAAGTAGATTTATTGACTGGTACCATAATGGCTTTAGGAATTTTTATTATTCAAATGATTTTTGCTGAGTTGTGGTTTACAAAATTTAAACAGGGACCTATCGAAATCATTTGGAAAAGAGCAACTTATGGTAAATAAAATAAAAAAACATATGAAAAGTATGGAGAAGTGTCGTAAACTGAATTAAACAACAAATCCGATTTCCAGAAGGAGTGTCAAAGAATGAAAATATTATCTTATCGTTTTGAAGGACTAGTTAGATTTGGTCCTAAAGTTAAAAAAGAAGAAGCTGTTTGGGATGTGTTATCAATACAAGAGTCACTTCAAGTATTACCTTCTTTCCCTCAAACAATAGTTGAAGGAATTGCAGCAGGAATGGATTTTGTTGAACAAATGAGATTACTTGCAGAGGCCGCTTCAAAGTCTGAAGATCCTAATCAATATAAACGAACATTTACGAGTATAGAGTGGTTGTCACCAATTCCACGTACGCCAAAAAATATTTTTGGCATTGGTAAAAACTATGCTGATCACGCAAAAGAGATGGGTTCAGCAGGAGCTCCAGAAAATTTAATGGTGTTCACAAAATCACCTACAACAATAGCTGCGGATGAAGAAACATTATCAATTCATGCAAACGTCACATCAGAATATGACTATGAAGGTGAATTAGCAGTCGTGATAAGTAAAAGAGGCGACAATGTTCCAGAAAAGTTAGCGTATGATCATGTATTTGGCTATACAATTGCAAACGATTTAACAGCACGTGATTTGCAAACCAAACATCAACAATATTTCTTAGGAAAAAGTTTAAAGGGATCATGTCCAATGGGACCTTATATAGTTACTAAAGATGAATTGCCAGACCCACAAGGTTTGTCAATTGTCACAAAAGTGAATAATGAAGTACGTCAAAATGGAAATACGAATGATATGATTTTCTCAGTCGAGGAATTGATTGCTAAAATTTCTGCTCTAGTAACGCTCGAACCTGGCGATGTAATTTTGACCGGAACACCTTCTGGGGTTGGAAAAGGATTCAAGCCACCTAAGTTCTTAGCAACAGGTGATACTGTAAAAATTGCTATTGAAGGAATAGGCACATTAGTCAATCGATTTGAATAAAAACGATCTATTCTTTAAATGTTCATTAACCTGTTTCTATTAAACCGGATTAAAGAACAGAAGATATGATACGATAGAATCGATTAATTAAATAGATGAGGTGACGATTTTGGATTTCTTAGCTAACACGAACTTACACATTGCAACATGGGTTATTGGTATTATTTTGTTTTTAGTTGCTGTTTTTCTAAAAGACGGTAGTAAAGGGCAGAAAATCACACATATGGTGTTACGATTATTTTATGTGTTCATCATAATAACAGGAATTGCATTATTCATTGAAGGTATGAGCTTCGATATGGGTATGCTTTATGGGTTTAAGTTAATTGGTGGTATTTTAGTCATCGGTATGATGGAAATGGTATTGGTTCGCATGAAAAAACAAAAGCCAACAACAATGTTTTGGATACTATTGTTTGTCTTCTTGTTCATCACGATGTTCTTAGGATTCAAATTACCAATGGGCATTAACTTTTTAGCTTAAAATTCAGGTGAATATAAGCGTGAAGTGACATCGTCACTTCACGCTTATTCTATGTTATAGGGTTACTCGAGGTGGGTGTGCGACATAAGTTGCCTTAAAATCGATGGGGGAAAATAGTTTTTTGATTTGGTCAACGAGAGAATAAGTCATACAAAAGCAAAAATTTGATTTTCTGATAGTTCAAGTACTAAAACAAAAAGAAGGGCAATTGTTATTGAGATTTTAATGAACTAGGCGCGCTTTACTTCAATAGTAGTTGAACTAAGAAGTTTTTAATTTAAAGTCTAATATAAGGAAATGATTAGTTCTAAAACTAGTCAATAGAGAAAGAGGAAGAGAATGAGGAAGTGAGACAAAATGAAAAAATTCGTATCAAAAAAATTTGTAAATCACATATATTCTCAGGGCCAATCAAGTAGAGGCAAAACGATTATCATCTTTCATGGATGGGGATCAAGTGTTAATAATTACGTTGAAATAGCTGAGTATTTTTCATCTTTAGGTTTTAGAGTCATAGTTCCAGAAATAATGTATCATGATAGCAGACATAAATTAGAAAAGCATTTTCTGAAAGAGGTTACTCAAGAATACTTTTGGAAGACAATTTATAGAAGTATTGATGAAACCACACTCTATTTTGAAGAATTAGGAGTTTTGGAAGAAGAAGTGATTCTTATGGGTATCTCTATGGGTGGTTTTATCTCAAATGGAATATATTCAAAGGGTAATAAATTTGCTGGACTAATAAATATTAATGGTTCGGGATCATTTCTTTTATCGGAAAAAATTTTCAGGGAAATTGATCAACGTCCAGATTTGTCCAGTGAAGAGATCAATAAAATAACTGCTTATAATCCCATAGGCAAAAATAAAAGTTACTCACCTGTATTATTGATGCATGGTGAACAAGATTCTGTTGTTTCAATTGAAGGCCAGAGGGATTATTATAACTATTTAACTGATTGTGATGCTAATTATGATGTGGATTTTATTGTATATAAAAATGTTAACCACTCTTTTACTGAAGAAATGCTTGAAAATTTAAAACAATGGTTAGACAAGAAATACTAACTTATGTCTCATCATGAAAAGATCTTATCAAAATTAATGTAAAAAATAGCAAGTTAAAATAGACATATTAAAATCTTAGTTGGTTTTTTGAACAGTATATAAAATTGATATGCCAAGAATCCAGTGTTCATGGTGTTTTAGTACATGGAAACTAACATGCTAAAACGGTATTTCTTTGATGTTACTCTCGGTAATTATATTAATGTGAAGTGTGATTTCCTTTTTTAGAAACGCAAATTTAATATCAGTGGAAGTGAATTTTGTTCAGTGATATATTCTTGTTTAGTAATATTTGGATTGCACATAAAAAATCATCCTATATAGGTTTGTGTACTTTCTTTTTACAAGATA
>NZ_ALJG01000308.1 GCF_000286315.1 Paenisporosarcina sp. TG20
CTATTTAAGTCCAGTTGCATACAGAAACTTAGCCCTTAAAAAAGTTGTTTGATTTAGTGTTGACATACCAAAAACGATAACAAAGTCATGAAGAATCTCACTAAAATCTTCTTTTTTATAATCAATGACTCTATCTGCACCTAACGACTTTACAAATTCTTCATTTTTGCTACTAGCTATCGTTGCCACGTAAGCGCCGAACGATTTGGCAATTTGAATAGCAAAGTTTCCAACACCATCTACTCCTGCATGGATCAAGACTTTATCATCTTTTTTAATTTCGCTAAAATCCACTAAATTACTGCCACGCTGTTAGACCTGCTAACGGAATGGCTGCCGCCTTATCAAAACTCATACAAGCTCAAGAAGTACTTGATCTTCTTAGATAATCGGTTTTGCGATTTCTCTTTCTTGGAGCACTTCTTTATCACCGTATTGATCTATAACAATCGCTTTCATATATATAACCTCCAATTAATTAGCTTTTCACTTCTTTACTTTCATAAACTTTCACATCTAAAGGACGTGCTAAATATTGTGATGCCTTACCGACAAAGGATATGAAATGATCGCTTTTGTTATGGCTCTCGACACCTGCTAAATCTGCCCAAACCTCAACCATCGTATACACATATTCTTTTTCTGTATCTTTCATTAAATCATAAGAAACGTTAGCATTTTCTGCTCTAGAACCTGTAATTAATGGGCGAATTTCTTCTAAAAAGGCTTGTTCTTTGTCTGCTTGTAAATGAATTTCTGCGTGAATAATAATCATCGTATATGATCCTCTTTTCTATAGGTTGTTTGGTTTACTTCACTTTACTTCTACTCAGTAGGACTCAATTGATAGTCGATTGGTATCCCTTATCTTTCGCTTTGCCCATATTGAAATAAGCATAACCGGATAGTATCGCTCTCTGGTGCTCTGAACAACAATTAGTGCAGCGAAAATGAGACCCTTTTGGAAAGGTCATATAGACGTCTAATTGCCCCTTTGTTTAATTAAATAAACAGATGTCAATCTTCCCTGGTACTTCGATATGAAAGACACTTTCAATGTCATCAATTTCTATTAACATACCCGACTCCCCTCCATTCATACTAGTTTTGATACTAGTATGAACAAGGGTGAATCATTTTAAGCAGCGAAGAAGCCATTTATTAGTGTTTGGTTCATCTAACATTCTCCTTTATATCTACTTTCCATTTGGTTGATTGTGTAGCATTTATTAAAAGATTATCTAGTCGTTTTAACATTATTCTGTATACGAATAAGCATTTCCAATAGGATTGACCGTTCCTCTTCTGCAAAGCCTGCTAATACTTTAGAAATGAATCGTTGTTTCTCATCTTGATAAGCAGCGATTCTTTCACGCCCTTCATCTGTAAGACGAACAAACATAAATCGATTCGTCGCGTAACCATTCTCTTTTCTTCTAGCTGCTTTAAGTGTCTCGTTACAGCTGCATGATTTATGTTCACTTCTTTTTGTAATGCTGTCTGACTAATTTCTTCCATTTCAAACAGCTTGTTCAAAAGATCTAACCGTGACTGACTAATGCCTGTACAGCGCTCAAACTTAGGACTCATTTGCTTACTTATCTCATATAATCGATAAACAATTTTTTCTTCTTTAGGATATGAGTTAGACAAAATATTGACCTACTCTCAGGTAACTGATAGGTCAATCATTGACCCGTCAATTAATATATTACACTGTATTTCATAAATCAAGTAATTGAATCTAGGGCGTATTACTATATATTTCATCCTGTGCTGTGATTATGACCATAACGTTTTTATTGTATTTATTTATAGGTAATTACTTTCAACATGGGGCATGAATGATACCTTATGGATTCTTTGAAGATGGACGTTGAGTAAACTAAACTGATTTAAACTACTTTCACTTTTATACAACAAAAGAATTCAGAGGCTTATTGGCTATTGGATTCCTAAATTCATATTTTGATTGATTACGACTCGAAGGATAGTCTTTTTATCAATAGATGGTTACCATATTTTTAGAAAGTTTCGGGGAATAATCCTGATACTCCACTAATGAGAGGATGTGATCACATGAAATTTCTGGAATTTAGCAAAACCATTGCACCTGTAATATATCGCCGCAGATTTTTCTTATCCTCGCTGTATTTACAAACTTAGCTACATCAATCGCTACAATACTCATTTGCTTGTTGATCTCTCATCAAGTGGTACCAATGATTTCCGTTCTTCCGCTCTTACCATGAATATGATTAAATGAAGGTGTAATTTTTGTTTTCAGCTCCTTCTATATGGTGGGGTGGTGTATAGGAAGTTCTGTAATTGGTACTTCTCCTATACTCTGAAAACAATGGTTTTAATCACATAATTGTTGTTGTTTATTGGTAATGAATTTTTTGTATCTATTATATGCTCGAATATATTTTGGTTTGTCATCTGTCACCCGCTGCATTTAATTATAGTCATAGTAGGAATAACTAGGAAACCAAACGCACGCGAATTACTTGGGGCACGAATTACTAAGAATTAGATTTTATGAGGAATCAATTTAATAAAATCTAATTCGCAGTTTCAAGTAAGTTTATTCTGCAATTTTAATAAATAAACTGATTGTTTATACAAAGATACCCCGACTTATTATGAATCAACTTCTATTTAAGCCGATATATTCTGGTTTCATATGGATTTAACTCTAACTCAGTAATTGTATCATGGTAAGAAACTGGATAGTTATGCAATAATAAGCCATTATATGAAATTGGAGATAAACATGAAACTTCAACACATTCTAGTGTTAAGTTCGAAATTACGAGTACTCGTTCATCTTTTAATGTACGAGTATACATATAAACCGCAGGATGCTCACGGTCTATTAAATCATAGGTACCATACGTAAAAACATCATTTGCTTTTTTCAACCTAATCATGTTTTTGTAGAAATGAAGAATGGAATCTTCATCGTCCAGTTGCTGTTCAACATTGATGTCGACATAGTTTGGATTCAATCCAATCCACGGCAGTTCAGTTGAAAACCCAGCATATGCAGCAGATGACCATTGCATAGGTGTTCGAGAGTTGTCTCGACTTGAAGCCCAAATGATTTCCATTAGCTCGTCATGTGAAACTCCAGCGTTACGTTTGGCTTTGTACATATTTTTAAGGGCCACATCATTATACTCATCGATGGAAGCAAATTTAACATTTTTCATGCCAATCTCTTGTCCTTGGTAAATAAACGGTGTTCCTTGCATAAAGAAGTACATCGATGCTAGTGCAGTGGCACTTTCTCTCCAATATTCTTTATCGTTCCCCCAAGTAGAAACTACGCGTGCTTTGTCATGATTTTCAATAAATAAAGCGTTCCACCCTTTCCCTTCAAGTCCTTTTTGCCACTTTGTTAGAACATCTTTTAATCCGATAACGTCAATTGTTTTCTTATTCTCCGCATCCCATAAACCAAGATGTTCAAATTGGAAGATCATATTGAATTTCCCGTTTTCTTCTCCAACCCATAAATCAATTTCATCGATGCCAACACCATTTGCTTCGCCAACGGTCATAATGTCGTATTTCGAGAAAGTTTCTTGTTTTAATTCTTTTAGAAATGGTTGAATGCCTTTAACATTCATGTATTTATCCCATGCTTGTACATATTGTTGTCCATCTTCAGCCTGACTATCAGAAAACGTTTGATCTTTTTTTATATGACTAATCGCATCTACCCGGAACCCGTCAATGCCTTTATCAAGCCACCAATTGAGCATTTTGTATAAGGCAGCGCGAACGTCCTTATTCTCCCAGTTTAAATCCGGCTGTTTTTCCGAGAAAATATGCAAATAGTATTGGTTAGTGACCTCATCCAATTTCCAAGCAGATCCATTAAAAATACTTTCCCAGTTATTTGGTTCTTTTCCATCTTTTCCATCTTGCCAAATATACCAATCGCGCTTAGCATTACTTTTTGCTGATTTCGATTCAATAAACCACTGATGCTCATCACTTGTATGGTTAATAACTAAGTCAATAATCAGCTTCATTCCTCGTTGATGAACTTGCTCAAGAAGTTCATTAAAATCTTCCATCGTTCCAAATTCATCCATTATATCTTGATAATCACTAATGTCATACCCATTATCATCGTTTGGAGATTTATACATTGGGCAGATCCAAATAACATCAATACCCAAATACACTAAATAATCTAATTTTGATATTAGCCCCTGTAAATCCCCAATTCCATCCCCATTAGAATCCATAAAACTTCTAGGATATACTTGGTATGCGACTGCTTCTTTCCACCATTTTTTATTCATTGTAATTCCTCTTTCATCTATAGGAAATGTATTGGATTTTCTTTTTCATACACTTCAACTAGTGTTTCAAATTGCTCTTTAAACTCTACTTTAAATTAGAAGACATCTATTGTATCTTTTTCTCCATCTGAAGTATTCGATGACCCTGTATTACATGCTTTTAGTAAACTTGTTGCAACAAAAATTGAAGCAAGAAAACCTACACGGTATTTTTGAGTTCCACTAAATAATCCTCCAAAATGTAAGTAATTCGCTTGCGAAAACGGTTGCACAAAAACTCAAAAAAGATGCACCTTATTTATTGAAAACATTCGTTAAGAACATTTTTAAACAATACTCCATGAAAACGTTTTCACTAAATGGTAAGCACATCTTACCACAAGTAATCTATCGGTTCAATATGTTGTTCACATAAAATTCAAACTTTTTTACTTAATGCGTAACTCGCTTTCCTTATCAAAAAAGTGTGCTCTATCCAGGTTAAACGTAAGTTCTATTTCATCTCCTGGCTTCACTTGGGTACTTGAATCAATTCGTGCAATGAAGTCTTGTCCGTCTATAGTAGAGTAAACCATCAATTCCGCACCTGTAAGTTCAGCTACGTCTACCTTTGAACGTAAAGTTGTGCTATTTAGCGAAACTTCGTTGGAAATGTGTTCAGGACGAATACCTAAAATTATTTCTTTTCCTTCATACCCATTGTCCACTAATACGGTTGCGTGAGAAGCAGGTAACTTCATCCGGTTATCAACTAAAACAAAATGTCCGTTCACAATTTTCCCTTGAAAAAAGTTCATTGAAGGTGATCCTATAAAACCGCCTACAAAAACATTGTCCGGTTGATCATACACTTCTTTTGGTGTTCCAATTTGTTGAATAAATCCGTCTTTCATAACAACAATTCGTGTAGCCATTGTCATTGCTTCAGTTTGATCATGCGTAACATAAATTGTTGTCGTTTTTAGACGTTGATGTAATTTTGCAATCTCCGCCCGCATTTGTACACGTAATTTCGAGTCAAGATTTGATAGTGGTTCATCCATTAAAAAGAGTTTTGCATCACGTACAATTGCTCGACCTAAAGCTACGCGTTGACGTTGCCCACCAGATAATGCTTTTGGCTTACGATTCAAGTATGGTTCTAACCCAAGAATTTCGGCAGCATTTTTGACTCGCTCAGCAATTTCTGTTTTTGAAAACTTGCGAAGTTTTAAACCAAATGCCATATTGTCATACACAGTCATATGTGGGTATAGAGCATAGTTTTGGAAAACCATTGCAATGTCACGCTCTTTTGGTGCTACATCGTTCATTCTCTTACCATCAATTGAAAAGTCTCCTGAAGATATTTCTTCTAAACCAGCAATCATACGTAATGTGGTTGATTTCCCACAACCAGAAGGACCAACAAAGACAATAAACTCTTTGTCTTTTACTTGCAAATTAAAATCTGACACAGCAGTGACTTTATTATCATAGATCTTTGTAATATTTTCTAAAACTAGATTTGCCACACCTTTCACACCCCTTTACTTATTTTTTTGAAGCATTTTCATTTTCATCCGCTAGTACGAGGAAAGCCGCACCTAACATTCCAGCTTCATTCCCAAACATCGCTCTTTTCACAACTAATGGTTTTAATAGCAACGGTTCGAGTTCATTCATTAAGAAACTCCACCAGCTATCTGCTGATTCTGAAACTCCTCCACCAATTACTACACAATCCATATCTAATACCGCTTGAAGTGAACTAATGACAATCGCTAAATCACCTGTGAACTTATGAATCAACGCTAACGCTTCAACATGACCTTCATTTGCCAGTTCGAAAAGATGATTCGGTGAAACCAGGTTTTTCTCTTCATCTACAATCTGCATGTCCGCTATTAATCTTCTTAATGCAGTTCCAGATACGTATTGTTCACTACACCCTTTCCTACCACAGTTACAAATATGTCCATTTGGATAAAGAATCATATGACCCACTTCACCAGCACCACCGTGTGCACCGTTCATAATCTGTCCATCTATGACCAATCCGCCACCAAGTCCTGTCCCAATAGTTAAACATACTGTTCGACGAAAACCTTTTGCTGCACCTATTCGAGTTTCTGCTAATCCAGCACAATTGGCATCGTTATTTACTTCAACTTGAAGTCCGGTTGCTTTTTCCAATAATGACTTCACTTCAGTACCCTGCCATCCTGGTAATACGTCGGTCTCAAACGAAATGATGCCATTCTCTGCATCAACCATACCTCTTGTTCCAATTCCGATAGCTTGAATATGAGGGTTTTCTTTTAACAATTGAACAATTTTCTCTTCTAAATACGGATAAAGAGGGATTTGTGTTGGAATTACAAAGTCTTCCACTACTTGTCCATTCGATCTGACTATACCCATCCGAATTTTTGTTCCACCAATATCCACACCAAGGACTTCCATCAACGTTTAATCTCCCCACTTTAATAATTTATTTCTTTTTTATCATACATGATATTGTTCAAACGTCCATCTCAATCTACTCCAGTTTCTATCACCTGAATAAGGATTAAAAGAGTATTTAATAGAACGACCGTCTTTTGAACAGTAATTTGATATATTTCAATGATTTCCTGACCATTCCCATATGTGAATATTACTTTATGTCTGTTCTCAATTATAGGGACATGGATTCTACTTCTTGAAAAGTATAGTCAGGTTTAAAAAAGTTGAATGCAATAATTACTCCAATTATTAAAACACTCGAAGTAAAAATAATTCTATTTGTTAAGCGTTGTTTCTCTGTTTTAAATACGAAAAATATATTTAAGCCTAGTACAATTATAACTGCGATTGGAAAATAAGGGAAATTATCTAAATCATTAATATTCTCGTACTCTGAGGCTACTTGATATAAATAAGTGCTCGAAATCAAAGCTAGTAAGCAACAAAACGTTTAATAGATTAAACTCCTTTTCAAAATTATCCTCTGTCAAAATTGAGTTCATCTAATAGAATATTAGTACAATTGAAACTCTCTAGCATACGGTGCATCGTCTCTAAATCTAGCAATATAGCGATATTGTTGACATGCTACATCGGCCACTTGCGAGCTTATGCGATAGTTATAACAACTAGCATATCCACCAGAACTATACTATTTCATTAAGGTTCTCCCTTCACTAGCTATTTGAAGATAATTATACCATTTTTTGTTTTTCTATAAAACCTTTCCCAAAAATATTGAAAGTTTTCGCACAGGAGCTTTCCGCTAAAGCCAGTGCCACCTTCGAAACTTCTGACCAGGCCTTCGAATCGCTGTCCTATATTTTTGAATGGATTTTCGAATGAATGAAAAAAGGAGAAAAGATGCTCTTACCACAGCATCTTTTCTCTTTTTTTTATTTGTTCAGATGAGCAACTTTCAATGAGCGGACATATGTTTACAATTTAATTAAGCTTCTATAATTTCTGTTTTTTCTTTTTCTTCACACCAAACAATGTCCTTACTCTGCTAAAGTCTTAAGGCAGAACAAGCATTGAGCACCAATATCAATAATAATTGAAATTAATATTACGAATCCAAAACTTGCTAGGAATGACTCGGTGAAAACTGTAGGTTGTGTTAAGAAACTTGGTCCAATTGCAAATGTCGCCATTAAGAATGCAGCACCCATTAGTACGCTACGATTTGTATTTTCCAACTTTGCGGTTTTCATTCATATCCTCCTTTAAGTCTTATTTAAACTCTGAAATCTTTCTTACATTGATTTCAGATGTATTCAACGTTCCATAAATCCTTTGAGCAAGGTTGAACCCCTTCTATATATGAAGTTGGTATTTCTTTAACACCACAAGTCCTTTCTTTAAAAGCCTTGTTGAAGTCGATTAAAAGGAGATTTTTAATGCTATTGATAAAACCAACTTAGATAATGACAAAAGGGACTGGGACCTTTACACATAAAATAAACGTCCGAAGTTGAAATTTCAGACGATACTAGATTTCTATTAATATTGAAAGCGGTGAATAAGTAAATTGGTCACTTAATTGTCTCTTTCCCTTGATGATGAGATTTCTTCTACTCTATAATTTCATTATTCTCCCCTATATGTTCACAGACAAAAACTTCGCTCGAGTGCTGTCCCTGGGTCAGACTCAAATGCTTTTCAATTTTTGGCTGCCCCAGGGACACGCCGATAAGAAATCATGCAGGCCTATCTTTAATTGTAGTAAATTGTCAGAATTATGCATCATTGTTTCCATCCCTGGGACGCGAATTCTATAGTAACGGCATTTCAAACATAGATACAACCTAGGAAGTATTTTTACAGCTTAATATGCCATATAACCAATTGTTGTAATAACTGGCCAAGCTGTTAGGCCAACGAAAGCTAAAAATAGACTAAGTCCTATTAATAATGCTTTTTTATCCATTCTCCGTTTATTACATAACAAAACCACTATCCAAATAGGCATTGTTAAGAGGATGTTAATGGCGCTAACATATATAGCAATCTCAGTAAATTCAGTAATGAGATTATTTCCGCCCTTATCAATATTAGTGACAATATCAAGAACTATTAAAACAAGAAGAATCAACAACATTAATAAATGATAAGTAATCCATGTCTTTTTCATTTTTCACCTCTTCACTATTGTACAATTATGTTTTACTCTAGATGGTAAATAGAAGGTTATTAAAATAATCAAAACTTGATTGAGCTTTAATATATTTTTTCTTCATTGAACATTACTAAATCAAACCACATCAATCCATTCACTATAGCTCAAAGTAAATTTATGCTGCATTTCCAGGTGTATAAACTAATTAGTTTTTTACACAGGTACCCGACACTGCTTTATAATTTCATGATTCTTCCCATATACGTTCACATACAAAACCTTGGCTCGAGTGTTGTCCCTGGGTCAGACTCAAATGATCCTTAATTTGTAGTTGCCCCAAGGGACAAGCCGACAAGAAAACGTGCAGGCCCATCTGGTACGTCAATACATTTCCACTGATTTTAAAGTAATTCTTTATTTATTCATTGTTTGATATACATCTTTTCTAGAATGAAAGCCGTCCGCAATAATCGTGTCGTCAATATTTAACAAATCAACAGCTATTGGGGAAAGTAGAACCGATGGCACTTCAATTTTCCCGTTATTCACTTTTTGGTATTCTCCTACGGTTTCGCCTTTTGCTAATGCGACTGCAAGTTGTGCGGCTTTGGTAGTTAGAGATTTGATTGGTTTATACACAGTCATTGACTGAGTACCTTCAACAATTCGTTGAGCTGCTGCGAGTTCAGCGTCTTGCCCAGTCACTGGGACTATTCCTGCAAGCCCTTGTTCCATGAGTGCCTGAATCACACCGCCAGCAGTTGCATCATTGGCAGCAATGACTGCGTCAATTTGATTACCATTCGCTTTTAACGCTTCTCTCATATTTGCCAGCGCATTCGCCGGTTCCCAGTCCTTCGTCCATTGGTCATAGACAATTGTAATGTCCCCTTTATCGATTAACGGCTTCAGCACATTGAATGCGCCTTTCTTAATTAAATGAGCATTATTATCCGTACTTGCGCCTCCGATGTAGACATAATTTCCTTTAGGAACCAACTTGGTAATTGCTCTCGCTTGCATTTCCCCTACCTGTTCATTATCAAATGACACATATAAATCGATATCCGCGTTTTTGACCAAGCGATCATACGCAATCACTTTAATCCCTGCCAAGTGAGCTTTGTGAACAATTGTTGCAGTTGACTCAGCGTTGTGCGGAACAAGTATAAGCAAATCGATGCCTTGGCTAATCAAAGTTTCAGCTTGAGATATTTGCAAAGCATCGTCACCGTTCGCTGCCATAATCTCCACTTCCGCTCCTAAAGCTTCCACTGCCTCTTTGAACAAGTCCCTATCTTTTATCCAACGCTCCTCTAGTAAAGTATCCATTGAAAAACCAATTTTAATTTTCTCATTCGTAGATACTTTATTTTCTGTCGTTTTAACAGGAGTCGTCTTCTCTGCTTTCTCTGTTCTGACTACTTCCTTTTCACAAGCCGAAACGAAAAACATAAGTACCAATGCGAGCAAGATGAATCTTCCTTTGATTAATATCTGTCCCATTGGCATCTCTCCTATACTTTTGTATTTCCTCATTCTTTTTTGCTTAAAAAACTATTTCGATATTCTTTCGGGGATACACTACACATCTTTTTAAACACCTTACTGAAATAATTAGGCTCGTGATAGCCTATCTCATATGAGATTTCTTTCAAGCTTTTCTCGGGATTTCTTAGTAGTTTTTTAGCTTTTTCAATCCGACATTCAGTTAAGAAATCGATGTAATTAATGCCCAGCTTTTCCTTAAACATTTTACTAATGTATATTGGACTCAAATCCACTTTTCTTCCTAATGCATCCAAAGAAATATCTTCATGTGAATGGCCAAAAATATATTGTTTTAATTGATGAATCTTATCTACTTCTACTCTGTCATAGTGATCTACATATGATTTCTTCATTAAACCAATTAAATCTTCGCTCTCTACTCGAAGCTGACGATAATCCTGTGCTTGTAGGGAATATAAAGGTGCTTCCGTTTCAATGCCCATCTCGCTCATTACGCGCGTTGTATTCCAAAGTAATTCAAGAACACGTTGCTGTGTTTGCTGTAAAATGGCCCCTCCTTTCTCGAATCGATGAATTAAAGCCATCATGTTAACATGAACTTGTTCCCATTGCCCAAGACGTATTTGTTCAAAAAATTGATTCTCAAATTGTTTGACTTCTTGCTCGTCGCTTATAGTCTTCAATGCTGGCACATCTGAATAAAAACGGTATTTAATTGGACGCGTTGTATCCATCGTTGCAATTAATGATTCTTGGTAGGATTGTCTAATTTGGTCCTGGGAATCACAGACGTTACCAATTCCAACAAACCAACCTTCTTGGAGATTGGATTTTCTTGCTATAGAGAGTATTTCATTAGCTAGGAAAATCGCTTGTGAACGGAATGATTTGTCTGGCTCTCTAAATACAATAATCGGAAGTTGGCGACCGTATAAAGCCCCTACCCATCCGCTTTCTGTCTGTCTAACTTTCTCTTTTATTTGAGAATAGTATGTTTCTAATCCTATCGGCAACAAAATAACCATGACAAATTTTTCATTTGTTGACCGAATTTCCAACATCTCAACCAGCATATCGATATGTACTTCATGCACATGGTCAAATAATAATTGGGTAACTACGTCTGTTTCGACAAGTGTCAATGCGTTTTGCATGGCTGCTTGTTGAAACTTGCTCGTAGCTAGTGAATGTTGCTCTAGCTCACTTTGCTCCATTACTTTCCCAACAATCGCGACGATTTCACTAGCTTTACTAGGTTTTAATAAATAGTCTTTTACACCAAGCTTAATCGCTTGTCGTGCGTAATCAAACATATCAAAAGCTGTTACCATTACGAATTTAATGCTTGGATGGTCTTCGCTTATTTGTGCAATTGCTTCAAGACCATTCATCCCTGGCATCATAATATCCATTAGGATTAAATCCGGTTTAAACTCACCAGCCATTTCTACAGCAATTTTCCCGTTTTTCGCTTGTTTAATATCAAGATCCGGATAAGCTTTATGCAGGATGGCTTGCATTCCATCCCGCTCAATTGGTTCATCATCTACGATTAGGAGCTTCCTCATTGTTATCGATTCTCCTTGTTTTCGGTATTTTCAATACAACTTTGGTACCGTGACCTTCGGTGCTGTCAATTTGGATGATGTCCTCAAAACCATAGAACAAACGTAAACGCTTAACAACGTTACTAAATCCGATTCCGGTTGAATGTCCTTCCGCTTCGACGAGACGCTCCTCCAGGATTTGAGTAACTTTATCCTTCGACATGCCCACTCCATCGTCTTCAATTTCAATCGTCACTGAGTCGATTTCATCTAGTACTCTGAACCAAATGCTACCTCCATCTTCCTTTGGTTCGATTGCATGAATAACCGCGTTTTCTATAATCGGTTGTAAGGTTAGGCCAGGAATCTCTATGTGCAAACAAGACTCGTCAATGTACAAATGAAAGTCTAAGCGGTCGGTAAATCTGGCCTTTTGAATTTCCATATATTGCTGCAAAACAACGACTTCTTCATGGATAGTAACGGATCTATCTAACCGTTTTAAATTGTAGCGTAACAACCCTGCGACACTTACGAGTAAATCACTTGTTTCCTCAGCACCTTCTAGATAAGCCTTCTTGGAAAGTGTGTTAAGTGTGTTAAACAAAAAGTGTGGATTGATCTGGCTTTGTAGACTACGAAGCTGACTTTCCTGCAATAAAAGCTTATTCTGCTGTAGCTCGTGCTCGAGTTGAGCCTTCTGCTGAATTTCTGAAATTAGGTTATTGATGTTAATTCGCATCTGATCAAATGTTTTAGCGAGAAAAGAGATTTCGTCATTCGACTCCACTTTTATCGGCCGATCAAATCGACCCTTTGACAGTTCATTCGCCGCCTTCGTAAGTTGTTGGACTGGCCTCGTAATGGTCAACGAGAACCAATACGTAAGCAAAAGTAGGAACACGATAATTAATAGAAGTAACCAGATTCCTAACTTTTTAAATTCGTCTGATTGCTCAATAATTTCACGATAGAAGCGATCATATGTTTTCAATTCAGTGTCAATAACAGTGAGTGTCATTTCAGAAATATACTTAGAGATGCGCGTGGCTTCAGAAAACTCTTTCGTGGATGCCTCGACTTCTTCCTCGGACTGAAACTTCAGTGATCGATTGGTCGTTTCAATGAAACTGTCAATTAAATTAATATAGTTGGTCAATGCGAATTCGTTCTCTACATTTATCAAATTGTAAACTTCGTGTTTCGCATATCGAATCTCTTCTTGACTCATATTAATTTGCTCAAAATTAGCCAGTGATGGATTAAGTAAATAGTTGTTAAGATCTGTAATCACTTGTTGGCTTGCACTTGTTACTTCATTCATGATTAAATAACGCTGTAAAATATCATTATATTGATTTTGCGTTTTCTGATTGTAATAGGTAAATGCTAGCCAAATAGAAAGCATGATTAATAATACGACACTGGCGAGCATCCATATTTTCTTCTGAATAGTGTTCATTACATATCTATCGCCTTTACTATACGAATATCAGTGAGATAACCATCCATGTTAAGAGGAACGGTTTCATCTGTTAACCATTTCATGATTAAATTCACGCTTAGCTCCCCCATCTTCTCTGGAGATTGCTCAAGCATCCCATCGAGTTTTCCTTGTGTTAACAACGAAAACGATTCGGTTCCATCGTCAAACGTATAAATATAAAACGGCTCGACTCGAGAGCGTCTACCAATTTCTTGAATCATGGCTCCCGCATTGTTCGCATTAACAGCGATAAACGCATCCACATCGGGTAACTGATTTAGTAAATCCTGTGTAGTGGTGATGACCTGTTCCTTCGTATCGGATGTTTCTGCGTACAATGTTTCGACGTTTGGGTAGTCTTTTAATATGTCTTGGATTCCTTGAAGTCGTTGTTGTTGATGATACTCTTGCTCACTTTCACCTAAAATGATGACTTTTCCTAAGGAACCCATGTCAGCTATCAACTCCTTGGCTATCATCTTGCCCGCCAAGATTTGATCAGAACCAACATAGGTTCTTCTAAGACTCTCTTCTATAGGAACGTCATTTGCCACGGTAATAATCGGGATTCCAGAAGATGCAGCCTTGAATTTGGTCAAGCTACTAAACTCTTCCGTGTCCAACCCCTGTACGATAATTCCATCCATTTTTGAATGAATAGCAAGTTCAATTTTTTTCAAAAAGTCCTCTTGGTTATTGCCATAACTTCCCCATACTTCGAGGCTCGCTCCTTCTTGTTGTGCTTGCTCGATCGCCCCTTTGGCAACTTTATCCCAAAATGGAGTTTCAAGCTCTTGAGTAATCAGAACAAGTCGATATTGTCCCTCCTTTAAGGCTGAAGTTTGAGGCGGTTGGAAATCTGAGTAAAATACCTTTTCTGCCGATATATATGTAAAATAAATAAGAGTAGTGAATATGAAACAAAGTATAATAATGCCTATTTTTCGCAATAGCAGTGTCTCCTTTTCCCTATGTGAAACTCTTTTCATCTTACCATTTACCCAGAAATATTCAATACTTTCTGATAACTTATGGGAGGCATGAATTACTTGATATGAGGGTCGTTCTGTTTTATCTTCGCTTACTAGTAAATAAGTTTAGACAATGTGCGAGGAGCAAGGGATGTTATAGGAGACGAAGGAATAAAGGAAAGTTTGAACTTAACACTTGTACTACGCTTTAGGGGACACCCATTTTAATAGGTGCCCCGAAAACCTGTATTCATAATTAGTAATGATGAGCTAAAATTTAACCTCTTTGTTTTCTGGTCATGACATCAAAGATTACCGCTCCAGCCAATACTCCTCCACGAATCATATACTGATAGGAAATTCCTACACCTAGTAGATTCATTCCGCTAGACAGGGATGCCATAACAATTGCTCCGATAATAGCGCCTGTTACTTTACCGACTCCTCCTGCAGAGGATACACCTCCAACATAAGCTGCCGCGATTGCGTCAAGTTCGAATAGTGTACCTGCAGTCGTTGTTGCTGACTGAAGACGCGACGTGAAGAGCATACCTGAAAGTGCTGCTAACATACCCATCGATCCAAAGACGATATACGTGATTTTCTTCACGTTGATGCCGCTAAGATGAGCAGCTTCAGGGTTACTTCCAACTGCATAGATATGTCTACCAAGCACTGTTTTTGTTGTAAGGAAATGATAGACAACAACAACCAACAGCATAATAACAACCGTCCATGAAAACCCATTATAGCCTGCTAGAATCCAAGTAATATAAGCAATAATGGCAGAAACCATTACCAATTTCATGATGAAGATTTCTTTAGAGACCACTTCAAACTGATACTTTAATTTACTTTTACGTGTGGAGATTTCACTGTAAATGTACAATAAAATACCGACTAGACCGACAAGTAAAGACAGTAAATGCAAGCCGTTTATTTGAAGAATGGAAGGAATAAATCCATTACCAATTGCATTAAAGTTATCGTCATTTATGATAATCGTTCCTGTTTTTTCAGTCACTTGTAAAAGTGCTCCACGGTATATAAGCATTCCAGCTAAAGTTGCTACGAACGAGGGAATCCCTATAGAGGCTACTAACACACCATTAAATAATCCAACAACAACTCCGAGTACAAGAATAATCGGGATGGTCAAATAAATTGGCAGTCCCACTTGTGCGAGGAGGATTGCGGTGATGGCACCAAGGAATCCTGCCGCAAAGCCTACTGATAAATCAATATGTCTAATGACGATTACTAATGTCATCCCAACAGCCAATACGGCAATATACCCCGCAGAATCTAGTAAATTACTAATATTACGGGAAGACATAAATAATCCATTCGTCATGATAGAGAACGTGAGCATAATGACAATCAAGGCTATGTACATGCCATAGTCACGAATATTTACTTTAAATAAAGACTTTGCTTCATTAAAAAAGCCCATCGAATTTACCTCCTATTGCGTTGCAAGTTTCATAATATTTTCTTGAGTGGCTACGTCAATTGCCATCTCGCCTTTGACTTTCCCTTCCGCCATCACGTATATGCGATCACTCATTCCTAACACTTCACCAAGCTCTGAAGAAATCATGATAATACTCATACCTTCGTTAATCAGCTTATTCATAATCGTATAAATTTCAAACTTTGCTCCTACATCAATGCCACGCGTCGGCTCATCCAATATTAATATCTTAGGTCCAGCAAACAACCATTTACCTAACGATACTTTCTGTTGATTTCCGCCACTTAAATTGCCGACAACTTGTTCCAAAGAGCTCGCTTTGATATTTAATGACCTTTTATAATCCTCTGCGACTTTAACTTCTTCATTCGTATTAATAATTCCATTCGTTGAGATGCCATGTAGATTGGCAACAGTCACATTGTTTTTAATATCTTGTATCAAAAACAGTCCATCACCTTTTCGATCTTCCGTTACATAAGCGATTCCAGCCTTGATTGCGTCCCTTGTATGTTTGAATGGTTTAGATGATCCATTCACAACTAAATTCCCCTGCAATTTATACGCCTTTGGATTTCCAAAAATGCTTAACGCCAGTTCAGTTCGGCCCGAGCCCATCAATCCTGCAATGCCAATAATTTCACCTTTTTTCACGTGAAGATTAACATCCTTGACGACTTTACGTCCTAACTGGACATCATATGCTGACCAATTCGTTAATTCAAGAACATTCTCCCCAAACAATTTGTTCGCACGCTTCGGATAAATATCATTGATTTCACGTCCAACCATGTTCTTTATAATGATACTTTCAGAAATTTCTCCTTTTGAGGCATCGAGTGTGCAGATTGTTCGACCATCTCGAAGAACCGTTGCTTTATCCGCAATTGAAATCACTTCTTTCAGCTTATGAGAAATCATAATACAGCTAATTCCTTGATTTTTCAGTTCACTCAATACTTCTAGCAAGTTCTCGCTATCATCCTCATTGAGAGCTGCAGTCGGTTCATCTAAAATGAGTAGCTTCACTTCTTTACTCAAAGCTTTGGCAATTTCCACTAACTGCTGCTTTCCTATACTTAAGTCTTTAATGAGTGTTTCGGGGGTAACATTCAGTTTTACTTTTTCCAGCATTTTAGTAGACTCCACAATCGTTTGGTTCCAATTGATGAATGGACCGCGCTTCACTTCGTTACCAGCAAATATATTTTCGTATACGGTAAGGTCCGGAAACAAGGCAAGCTCCTGATAGATAATTCCAATGCCAACCTTCACACTGTCACTTATTTTATTAAACTGCTGAACATTTCCCTCGAATACAATATCACCTTGATATGTACCATAAGGATAGACGCCGCTCAGCACTTTCATCAGCGTTGATTTACCGGCTCCATTCTCACCGATTAAACAATGTATTTCGCCTTTTTTTACTTTGAAATTCACATTATCGAGTGCTTTTACTCCTGTAAATTCTTTCGAAATTCCATTCATCTCTAAAATATATTCACTCATCTGATCGCCTCCTTAACAAAACAACTAAGACAATGGCGAAATAGTGATAGACGTATCTATCACTATTTGCCTTATATCTATTGATGATCCTTATTCTAAACCTGTAAAGTCGCCTGCCTCATAGTATTCGGATTCAATTAACTCTGATTTAACATTCTCTTTATCTACTACAATGACGTCCGTTTGTTTTGCCTTGACTTCAGTATTTCCGTTGTCATAAGAACCTGTAGTTTCAGGAGTTTTACCATCTAATACTTGAATAGCCATACCCATAGCATCTTCAACAAGCGTACGAACATCTTTAAATACAGTCATCGATTGTTTGTTGTCGATAATGTATTGTACAGAAGCTTTTTCAGCATCTTGTCCTGTTACTAGGAAACTAGTAACTGCACTATCAGTTGCAAATACATCAGCAATTGAACGAGCAGTTCCATCGTTAGGTGCAAGAATTGCTACATCGCCTTTTAAATCATCACTTACCGCTGTAAGATGCGTTTGAGCTTTGTTCTTCGATTCATTTGCATCCCAGTTAGTTGTAACTTGACCAATGATTTTACTTAATTCATCACGAGAAAGTTCAGCCTTATCTTTTAAAGATTCAGCTTCACTTGAGTTAGCAATTTTGAATGTACCATCAGCAATTTTAGGTTGAAGTACTTTCCATGCACCTTCAAAGAATAAGAATGCGTTATTATCAGAAGCTGCTCCAGCGTATAAATATAATGGAACGTCGGAACCTTGAGAATTATCTACAAGGTATTGTGCTTGAGCTGCGCCAACTGCCAAGCTATCAAAAGTAACATAATAATCTACTGCATCTGTATTAGTAATAAGACGGTCGTAAGAAATAACTGTAATTCCTTCTTTTTTAGCAGCTTCTACTGCCGATGCAGCAGCATCACCGTCTTGAGGAGTAATGATTAATACATCGATTCCTTTACTAATCAATGTTTCAACGTTTTCTTTTTCTTTAGCAGAAGAACCTTGACTGAACAAAATTTCACTTGTGTAATCCGTTTTAGCGATTGCATCTTTAAATCTTTGCTCATCTTGTACCCATCTTGGTTCATCTTTCGTCGGCAATACGATACCTACGTTAACTTCATTACTACTTCCATCAGCACAACCTGCTGCGATAAATGTGAACATCATGACAACGATTGCTAAAGAAACTGCTTTCCAAATTCTACTCATTTCCATGCCCCTTTTCCATTTTTTTCTTATCTACAACTTAATTATAGCTATGTAAATCGGTTATGAAAGCGCTATCAATAGCACTCTTTTAATATTACCTATACTTTTTCATCTTTTTCTAATTAATCAATTAGTATTCTTGCAAGAATACAATTCTTAGCCACGTAGGCAATGTTTAGAGGATGTTAATGGCACTGACATATACAGCGATCTCATAAAAAAAGGGTACCTGTGTAAAAAACTAATGTTATTTAATGAATATAGAGTGTTATCATTACGATTGAATATTTACTTATTTAATCTTTTATCAAAGTAAGGGATTACTGTGTTACATAAAATAATATTGGTGTAGGAATAATAGCTTCACTGTTGCTAATTTTAAATTTAGTTGGGCACGGATTTGAACCCTTCCATAATTTCTTTTTTATATTTTTATCATTAGTGTTTTTATTACAAGGTATAGAGCAATTCCAAGCGAAAATGGGATGGATACCTTTTTAGTTTTCTTGCTTTGTTACTTTTCTTAGTTGTAATTACAAGCTTGTAAAAAACAAAAAGGACTTTGGTTTCCAAGTCCTTTTTATCTATGAGTCAATTTCATAATAAAAAATCTAGCAATAAAATCTGAACAAAGTTGATTTTCGCTCCATTCGTACGCTTTCCGCGGGGCATGGATTCAATCTCCTCGGGCCAAAAGGATATTGGCCCGCGAAGACGTTGACT
>NZ_ALJG01000309.1 GCF_000286315.1 Paenisporosarcina sp. TG20
GCGGGAAAAGCATGAGCTGAAGCCCCCGCAGGAACGCAGTGACGAGGAGACTGAAGCCATGCCCGCGAAAAGCGTCCACCGTAGCGGAAATAAACGGGTTTCTATGGTTACTATACTTAAAAGGACCGGGTTCACTTACCCGGTTTTTCTTATGCGTACGCTTGAGTGCATGTCGAGATGCGAAACACATTGTTCTATAAGACCAATTACTTTAACCAACCTAACAGCATTTCACGAATTAGTTTACTTGCCGTGTTAGCTGTTTGTTCTGATGAATCATAAATGGGGGCAACCTCGACTAAGTCAAAACCGACCACGTTAACGTTTGAACCTGCAATTGCATGAATTGAAGCTAGTAATTCACGAGAAGTAATCCCACCACTGTCTACTGTTCCAGTGCCTGGTGCATGTGCAGGGTCAAGTACATCAATATCAATTGTTACGTAGACTGGACGACCTGCGAGATACGGTAAAATTTCTTTTAGTGGTTCAAGAACTTCAAATTTTGAAATGTGCATGCCGTTTTCTTTTGCCCATAAAAACTCTTCTTTCATACCTGAACGAATTCCAAATGAATAGACATTTTTAGGACCGATATGTTCAGCAATTTTACGAATGGGTGTGGAATGGGAAAGAGCTTCCCCTTCGTAAGATTCACGTAAATCTGTATGTGCATCCATATGAATCACAGCTAAATCCGGATACTTTGCTGCGACCGCTTTCATTACTGGCCAAGACACTAAATGCTCTCCACCCATACCAACAGGAACTTTTCCATCTGCCAATAGTTTAGTGACAAATTTTTCGATTTCATCTATACTTTTTTGCGGATTTCCAAAAGGTAACGGAATATCGCCTGCATCAAAGTAGTTGATATCATCAAGGTCACGATCTAAATACGGACTGTATTCTTCTAATCCGATTGACACTTCACGAATTCGCTGTGGACCGAACCTTGAACCCGGACGGTAACTAACTGTCCAGTCCATTGGCATGCCATAAATGACAGCTTGTGACTCATCATAATTGGGATGACTTTTAATAAAAACATTGCCTGAATAAGCTTCATCAAATCTCATATATTATTCCTCCGTTAAATCTTTCACAAACTTTGGTAACACGAATGCAGCTTTATGCAATTCTTTCGTGTAATATTTCGTGTCGATTTCATGGAAACGAGAATCTTCTACTTCCAGTGGATCGTATTTCTTCGAACCTAATGTGAAACACCAAAGACCACTTGGATACGTTGGGATGTTTGCAGTATATAAACGAGTAATCGGGAAAATTTCTTTTACGTCTTTTTGAACTTGTCTAATTAAATCAGGTGTAAACCAAGGGTTGTCCGATTGTGCAACAAAGATCCCATCATCTTTTAAAGCTTTTGAAATCCCTGCATAAAAGCCTTTTGAAAATAAGTTCACTGCTGGCCCTACTGGTTCAGTGGAATCCACCATGATGACATCATATTCATTTTCAGCTTTAGCAATATGCATAAAACCATCGCCAACTTGTACGTCAACACGTGGGTTTTCTAATTCAGATGCGATTGTTGGTAAAAATTTCTTTGAGTATTCAATTACCTTGCCATCAATATCAACAAGTGTCGCTTTTTTTACTTGGGGATGCTTCATGATTTCACGAATTACTCCGCCATCTCCACCGCCAACAACTAATACATTTTCAGGATTTGAATGTGTAAATAAAGGAACGTGCGCTACCATTTCATGGTACACAAATTCATCTTTCTCCGAAGTCATTACCATGCCGTCGAGGAACAACATATTCCCCCATTCAGCCGTTTCCGCCATTTCGAGCAATTGAAATTCTGTTTGCTCTGTATGCAAGGTACGGTTCACCTTCATCGTAATGCCAAAGTTCTCGGTTTGTTTTTCTGTAAACCAAAATCCAGCCATGTTTTTAGTCTCCTTTACATACGAGGTTAGTGGATCCGTTCCCGGCATCAAACGATAAAAAACGCGGTATGCCGAAAAACAAATACAGGAAAAGTATAGATGTTTTTAGGGAAAGTGCAACTATTTATTCTTAAACCTTTAAAGTTTCTTGTTCTACACGGTCATTTTACAAATCTCATTTTCAGTAAATTATACATAAAAACCTTTATGATTATTTCCGAATTTCGCGTTTAATCCCACCACGATTTTACCATACTACCAAAAAGTGATGAACGGAGTGATGTCACATTGGGACGAGTTCAAAAACGAAAGCGACAAAAACTTCGATCAATTATCTGGTTACTCATTGTTTCAGTTAGTGCATTGTGTACGATTTTGCTTGCACTACGCATTTATGTCCAAATTCTTGGTCCACCTTCTCTTGCCGTTTCGAAAGCAACTGTTTTTTTAGATAGCAATGGTCATTCTATCGGTGACCGCTTTGCCGAACAACGCCGGTACTGGGTTAAATTAGAGGATATGTCCCCATTTATAAGCGATGCTGTTTTGGCAGTGGAAGATCAAGAATTTTATGAACATAACGGATTTGATTACAGCAGGATTGCAGCGGCCTTATTAAAAGATGTAAAAGCGATGCGTAAAGTTGAAGGTGCAAGTACAATTACCCAACAGTATGCCCGTAATTTATATTTATCACACGACAAAACATGGACACGTAAAGCAAAAGAAGCATTGTTTGCCTACCGTATGGAAGCCTTTTATGAAAAAGATGTATTATTAGAAGGCTATTTAAATACTGTGTACTTTGGTCATGGCATGTACGGTGTGGAAGCAGCAAGTCAGTATTATTTTGCTAAGTCGAGTAAAGAGTTAACGCTGGCTGAATCTGCGTTACTAATGTCCATTCCAAAAGGTCCGAGTTTATATTCCCCTCTAATTAATGAAGAAAATGCATACAACAGGCAAAATCTCGTACTGAAATTAATGGAATCGGAAAAAATGGTTACAAGCGAAGCAAGAAGTCGTGCGGTTAGTGAAAACATTGTTTTAAAAAGTGAAGAATGGAAAGCGACGAATAGTATAGCTCCTTACTTTTTGGATGAAGCTTGGAGTGAAGCAGAGCGGATTTTATTAACAAAAGGTCGCGCAATTGCTGAAGGTGGTTGGACGATAGAAACGACTTTGAATACTTACCATCAAAAAGTAGCGGAAGAAGTGGTAGCTGAATGGATGCCCGCTAACGAGCTAGAGGTTGGTTTTATCAGTATGGAGCCTAAAACTGGCTACGTAACTGCGTTAATTGGCGGTCGTTCCTACTCAGTAAGTCCTTTTAACCGTGTTACTCAAGCGGAGCGTCAACCTGGGTCGGCAATAAAACCTATATTGTATGCAGCAGCCCTTGAAAGAGGATTCTCTCCATTAACATTCTTAGAAAGTGAAAAGACAATTTTCACATATGATGATGGACGCTCTCAATACGAACCTAAAAACTTTAATGGAGAGTTTGCAGATCATCCGATTTCTTTAGCACAAGCTGTTGCAATTTCAGATAATATTTATGCCGTTAAAACATTAGAAAAGATTGGGTATAAACCATTTCGTTCAATCTTAAAGAGATTAGGTGTAGAAGCAGCTCCTCAAAATACACCTGCAATAGCACTAGGAACGGAAGAAGTAACTTTAAAAGAGCTGACTGGTGCTTTCAATAAAATTGCAGAAGGCGGAATAAATCATGGAATCCAAACTGTTTTATCGATTAAAGATAGTAATGGCGAAGTGGTTTTTGAAGTAAATCCTGAAGAACGTGAGGATGACGACCGTGTAATGTCTGCAGATGATGCATTTATTTTGACACATTTAATGACCGGTATGTTTGATCCTACTTTTAATGATTATGCGCCATCCACTGGTTTATCAATTCGCGGCAAACAAACGCGACCTTACGCAGCGAAATCAGGTACTACTGTTTCCGATCAAGTGTTAGTTGGTTTTACTCCAAGGTTAACTGCTGGTGTGTGGAATGGGTATGACCTCGGAAAAGAGTTAAAGTTAGCGGAAGATCAGCAAACGACGAAAAATATTTGGATTGAGTTTATGGAAAGAGTTCACCAAGGTACTCCGGCCCAAGCATTTTTACCTACTGCTGGCGTGGATGGGGTCATCGTGGATATTGAAACTGGCGGTTTAGCTTTAGCAGAATGTCCGAAGCAGCGATTAATTTATGTTAAGAAATCAGATGTTCCTAAGCGTTTATGTACTGATCCTAAGTTGCAGAAACAACTTTTAGAAGATGTAGAAGAGAGAGATATACTGGATGGAGAGGGCAATCCATGGTCGTTATTCCCTTTTTCTTTCTTTAGGAATTAGGACCTTTACAAATATGATTATGGACTACAAACCTTTCGGTACAAGAGAAAGTATCCACACCGGTTTCCGGGGTCGTTATGGTTCGCAAAACCACTGCATCATAGCCTAGTGACTGAAAGACGATCTTAGTGACTGGGTCACGGAGATCGTCTTTTTCTTACAGGTAATCTTGCGGTGGGTGTGCGTCCTTCACTCCCCTGCAACCTGAACGCATACAGTGTTGTGATTTTGGTGGATGAGAGAATTGTCACTGACTTCAAAAGAAATGGGCGGCCGAAGATACTATTTCGGCCTTTTATTGCTTTCTTTATTGTTGGGTAATTTCTTTATTCTATCTTTATTATGATTTGGAGTGATTCGAGACTCCCGGTCATGAACTGCAAGTGGCAAATCTAATTGCTCTTAGTGTTTGTGGCCAACCTAAGGTTTCTGAGTCGTTCCATAAAAAACTTTAAGTAAATCTTCTTACTGTGTTATCTATTGTGATTACTCTAACTAGTGTTTGTGACAATATCTACACAGGTTTCCGGGTCGTTATGGACAGCAATACCACTGCATCATAGCCTAGTGACTGAAAGACGAACTCCGTGACTGTGTCACGGAGTTCGTCTTTTTCTTACAGGTAATCTTGCGGTGGGTGTGCGTCCTTCACTCCCCTGCAACCTGAACTCATACAGTGTTGTAGTTTTGGTGGTTGAGGGAATTGTCACTGACTTCAATGAAATGGGCGGCCGAAGATACTATTTCGGCCTTTTATTGCTTTCTTTATTGTTGGGTAATTTCTTTATTCTATCTTCTTTATGATTTGAAGTGATTCGAGATTCCCGGTCATGAACTGCAAGTGGTAAATCTAATTGCTCTTAGTGTTTGTGGCCAACCTAAGGTTTCCGGGTCGTGGGTCTGTTACATAAAAAAACTTTAAGTCTTAGTCCTAGTTTATGATTCGACTTAATTTAACATTTTAACGTAGAATAAAAGCTTTCTCTTCCACGGCAATAAATGTCCGATAGAACAGAAAGCTTTTTTTCTTGGTTAGCGCTGACATGAGAAACATGAGGCATTCGGCTTGGGTTTGATACAAATATCTCATGCACCTCATGTGCAGACGCGTTTCCAATTGTCCTAGCTCACCTTTTGTCAGCTATATTTTATAGTGTACTTGCTTTATTAAACAGTTTCAACCATTGAAACACAACGAGTCGAAATGTCACAGTTTGTACATCATTTTGTAATTTTTAGGTAGTTAATTCATTATGCAATTTTCCATCACTTCTCGCCCACATTTCAGGGTTATGTGACTGCAAAAAATCTTTTAATATTTCTTTTGATTCTACATCCATATGACTAACGATGATTTGACGTTTCATCGATTTATCCATTCTGTTAACATGGTCTGCAAGATTTTTGTACCCTCGACGTTTTTCTCGTTTGATAGTCATTTCGCACCCGGTAACACCTGCGTAATAGGGACCCGAAGCTTTGTAGTCGATGGTTACCCAAACTATCCAAAACAATTTGCCACCTTCAGAATCTTCTGGATTCTTCGTAAATTTTATGCCCCGTTCTGTATCACTCCGAGCATGCATGGCACCAATTTCTATTTTGGCTGTTTTTTCTTCTACGTCAATAATTACAGGCGACACATGTTCAAGGGATAATGAACCTATTCCGAAACCACCGTGACCATCTGTTGGATCGTTTTTTATTATAGTAAAACCAAGTTTTTGTTTTGGTTTTGGTTTCTCTTCATTTGTCATATGTTAGTTCCCCTCCATTCTGTTATTATAACTAATGTAATCACTTTTGTGAAAGAGGAGGAACTCAAATGCCGTATGTAACTGTAAAAATGCTTGAAGGTCGCACGGATGAACAAAAACGTGCACTAGTAGAAAAAGTAACAGCTGCTGTTGCTGAAACAACTAATGCTCCTGTTGAAAATGTAGTAGTTTTTATTGAAGATATGCCGAAAAACCACTACGCAGTCGCTGGAAAACTATTTAGTGACAAATAATTTTCACCTTATGTTTAATCTTCAAAGTCCTAATTTAGCCCCTCGAATAAATCTCTTCGAGGGTTTTGTTGTTGTTAGGTTATAGGGCCGAATGGCATATGCTACGAATACCATAATGAATCAACACATAGCCGATAATAAACCATATTTATCTAAAACAACGGTGAACGTTATTCGACTAACGCACTGCTGGTTAGTTTATAGAGCAATTCTTTGAAATATGCATTTAATCTTTGACAAAAATCTAAATGCATATTTCTATAACAATAACCATACAATAAAAAACGATAATCTTTTATCGCAATACGATAAAGTATGTGTTAAAGTTAAGTTAACAATAACTATGCGAGGTGCTTTATATGAAACGGGAAACACTCTTTTTGAAAATCGTTATTTTTCTTATGGCAATTCCAGTTCTTGCTGTGTGCATCTTTGTACTGCCTTCGTTCTCAACTTTCGTAGGAAAAGTAATTCCAGAGTGGGCTTTTTTGCAATATTTATTTTTAATCGCCATGTATGGAACTGCAGTTTCGTATTTTATTGCATTGTATCAGGCTATGAGGCTTTTAAGCTATATTGACAAGAATATCGCTTTCTCGGAATTATCGGTAAAGGCTTTAAAGAATATAAAATACTGTGCCATCACAATCAGTGGCTTGTATGTGTTGTGCATGCCAATCATCATGTACTTGGCGGAGGTAGATGACGCCCCAGGTCTCGGCGCACTTGGATTGGTCATTACGTTTGGATCACTTGTAATCGCAGTCTTTGCTGCTGTTCTACAAAAGCTATTAAAAAATGCAATCGATATAAAAGTAGAAAATGATTTAACGGTCTGAGGTGAATGACATGGCAATTATAATCAATATTGACGTAATGTTGGCAAAAAGGAAAATGAGCGTAACCGAACTTTCGGAGAGGGTTGGAATCACAATGGCGAATCTGTCTATTTTAAAAAATGGCAAAGCAAAAGCGGTTCGACTGTCAACTTTAGAAGCTATTTGTAAGGCTTTGGAATGTCAGCCTGGGGATGTTTTAGAATACAAAGGTGACAAAGACACGCTGGGGTAACAAGATTAGAAAACTAATTTCTTCAAATAAAGGATTTGTATTAAAAGGTTAACCATGTTTCTACTGGTTAACCTTTTTAAAAAGATGAGCAAGTATAATGCCATGAATCTAGTGTTCATGGTGTTTTTAGTATAAGGAGACTACCATTCTAAAACGGAATTTCTTTGGTGGGACTCTCGTTAAGACGATTAATGTGAAGTCATGATTTCCTTTTCAAGTTTCCTCTCAGTGGAATTGAAATTTGTTCAGTGACATTTTCTTGTTTAGTACTCTTTGGATTTCACATGAAAAAACGACCTATCTAAATATTAAGCCGTTCAATTTGGATTGCTCTTAACGAAATAAAGCCCTAAATAGACACCCAATTAGCTAGTCAATTGGATGTCTATTTTCAATGATATATCAGGTTTTTTTGAATTTTCATACTATTGACGGGTCTAATTTTTATTTAGGATAGTTTCCCCGTACTATGTCTTATTGCGATTTTTATCTAGACTACATTGTATTAATGATATTTTAGTTATTAATATCAGATATATGGAAAGGAATTAATTTTTTCGATTTGTCTCCGTACAATTTCAACGTACTATCTTCACTTGATACACTTTCTTTAATTAAAACAGACTGATTAGCTTGAACAGTTCTCTGTATATCAAAGATGTTAAAAAGGTTAAACGACCAATTAGTTTTTAATGTTAATTTTCCATTATCATTAAAAACTAATAAGTCATCTACTATAGGGAAGAAGGTAACTGAAAAAATTCACGAGAAATATGAGGAGTTGGAATTTGTTGTAAGTTTGAACTCGGAGATAGAATTGTATATAAAAGTTAAGGAGAATGAAGAAAATTTTAATTTAGTTAAAAAGGATATTGAGTCCATTGCAAAAAGTGAAATTAAATCCTCCTCATTAAAAGAATATACAGTTGTTGTAGAAAGACTGGATTTATCTTTCGTTAACGAAGAAGTTAAAAATAGGAACA
Organism: Paenisporosarcina sp. TG20; assembly: GCF_000286315.1. Taxonomy (GTDB): domain Bacteria; phylum Bacillota; class Bacilli; order Bacillales_A; family Planococcaceae; genus Paenisporosarcina. Next base: position 8,349 of record NZ_ALJG01000309.1, read on the forward strand.
AAGAAAATCTACACTTATCATCGGCTTTAATAGAAGGTCTTAAAGATTACGACGTACTCGGAAACATAAATACTGAGTATCTAAAATCCATTACCATTCATACATCAATAAAAGGTTCAGATAATGATGCACATAAATTAGCAATGGAAATTGAAGAGACAGTAAATGAAATCTTACATACTAAAGAACTTAATTCAGTATCTCATATTGACTCTTATGAAATTAAAATATTGAATATCAACGGAAAAGTAGTTAATTAGTCAAACTTTTCAGGCTAAATATATTAGCATCCCCTCTAATCGGACTCACGGGTTGCTGTACTTCAATAAACCGATTAAAAAAACTCAGAGAATTAAAACTCTGAGTTTTTTATTTGCGTTAGGTTTTTCAAAGTTTTTCCTTATGACAAGTTATACATTTGTAAATCGTTGATATAAGCAAATGCTTCTTCTATTTCTGTTTCAGATAAATTTAATTTCCCTTTAACGCTATGTAATTTCTCTATTTGTAGTTCGCGTTTTAAATAGTCAAAGTATATTAAGGTGGATACCATCTCGAGAAAGCGTGAACTTTTTTCATTCAATTGCTCGATGGATTTGTCTTGACTCGGCTGGTTACCGGCCATTGTTGATAAAAATTGACGTCCCTCTTTAGTACATGCATATGTATATTGCACGTACGACCCTTTGTCCTCCTTCTTTTCAGATAAGAAATCCATGTTACATAATTCCTCTACGCGAAGAGTTAGTTCTTCTGAATAAGGTCCGTACATGTGTAACTTGTACTTTTCTTGAAACGGGAAATTCATTTTCTTTGCAATGTACACCATCTTTTGTAGCTTTTTACGTCCGACTATTTCACCGGCAAGTGAAATAAACTGTACTATTTTCACATGTTCTTGTAACAAATCATTCCATCTCCAATTTCAAGATTTTCCACTTAATAAGTGGAGAATTTGTTTCTTTACGCTGTTAATCTCAGCGTCTTGTTTTAATAGATCTTGTGGGAAGTATAATTTATGGTCCGTCCTACGTTTACCAGAAATCGCTTGAACAATATCAGAAGATCTCGAAAGCTCTCTAAGGTCATCATTTGGCATTAATAAATGGATGGGTACGCGTTCGTCTTCTTCACCAGGACGATAAAAATCATATGGTAAATCTGATGATGAATCAAATACTAAATAATATTCCGGGTTAATTCCCGCTTCTTTGAACAGTTGTTCAAGTTCAACAAGTTTACGATAATCTTTCGCTGGGTCAAATTCAATGTACTGAAATAAACGACGATTAACAAAACGATCACATAAATCAGCCAAAATCTTATCTTCTTCATCCATCCATTCTTGGAAGTACATCATGACAATTCCTTCATCAAGTGCGATGTAATCTTTTAAAGAAAATGAATGGTTGAAAAAGTTCTTAAAGTGGTGAGGTTCGTACGCAAATTGATAGCCGCTTAAACTAAGTTCTTTCGCTCGGTGAAGAGCTTTTGTTAAAATCACCTCTGCGCTTCTCGATACCGGATGGAAATACACTTGCCAGTACATTTGGTAGCGACTCATGATATAGTCTTCAACCGCATGCATGCCACTCTCTTTTATCACCACTTGGTTGTGACGAGGACGCATTACTCGCAAAATACGTTCCATATCAAAATGACCGTAACTCACACCTGTGAAATACGCATCACGCTGCAAATAATCCATTCGGTCCGCATCAATTTGACTTGAAATTAGGCTCACTACTAGTTTATTGCCATATGTTTTAGCAATCACATCAGATACATGTTGCGGAAATTCCGGTGAAACACGTGTTAAAATCGCATTTATTTGTGTGTCTCCTAGCAAAATAGCTTGGGTGAATTTTTCATGGTCAAGATCAAATACATTTTCAAATGCATGAGAAAAAGGACCATGCCCAAGATCATGTAAAAGAGCTGCGCAAAGAACAACCAATCTCTCCGACTCATCCCACTCTGGACGCCCCTTAAATATATCGTCAATGATACGCCTCACAATTTCATAAACGCCAAGTGAGTGGTTGAAGCGACTATGTTCAGCACCATGAAATACGAGATATGTGGTCCCAAGTTGCTTTATACGTCGTAACCGTTGAAATTCACTTGTTCCAATTAAATCCCAAATAACTTGGTCGTATACATGTATGTAACGGTGGACTGGGTCTTTAAATACTTTTTCTTCATCCAGCTTTTGTGTAGCGTAAGTCACGTAATCACCTCATCTCATCTCAATATTTTATCCTGTGGCAAACTTATATCTTTTGAGGCAAATAGGATGTCAATCTATCTCAACTTAAAATACCTTATCAAGTTACTTTTTTCTACATTACTATAAACAATGCTTATAGTCATGTATTAATCTTTTAAAAAAACCACCTGTCGGATAGGTGGTAAAGGTATAAATATCTATATTAAAACATGGGAACTCGTGCCGCTAGATTATCTTAACTTGGCGCGTACTTTCGTCATTAATTCGTCCTCACTAAGCGCAGCAACCGGTCGATTATTTACAAAAACAAATGTTTTTTTACGTCCCGGACCGCAGTATGACTGACACGCAATATCTATTGAAGCTTTTGAATCGATGTCTTTTAACTTAGGAATTAATGTCTTTAAATTTACGGCCTGACAATCATCGCAAACTCGAAATACGTTTGCCATTAGTCAACAACCCTTTCTATCTTTAGAAAACAACTATATTAATTATTGTATCGTATATTTCATCATTGATTCAAGTACATCAAATATTTTAGGGTGAATAAAAACTGCGAATCTTGTTCAAACTTAAGGTAGAACATTAAAACTATTAACAATCCGGGAGGAACATGTATGGTAAAGATACGCCAAGACGCTTGGTTAGATGAAAATGATGAATTGCTTGCAAATACAGTGTTAAGACATGTACGAGAAGGAAGTACGCAGTTAAATGCATTTGAAGAAGCCGGAGATTCTTTAAATCGCACTGCCGCAGCTTGCGGATTTCGTTGGAACGCTGTTGTAAGAAGAGAATACGAGAAAGACTTGAGAGAAGCAAAAAAAGATCGTAAACAAAAATTACGTGTGTTGGGTAAAGAATACCGTCGTCGAGGTCAATCTCTGTTTCTCGTAGGTAGCGAGGATCAACCACAAGAACGTGTACAAATTCCTCTTTCAGCCCTATCACTAGATGTTGTCATTGCATACTTATTACGCTTGCAACAAAATGGTACTGGGGAAGCAGAGTCACATCGTTATCGTGCATTACTATCTCATTCTCACGAAAAAATAAAACAGTATGAACGCGATATAGCACGACTAGAAAATGAAAACTCAACGATTCGTGAAGATTACGAACAGTTCGTTCATATCATGAACCGGGCTCGACGTTTAGTGACTTTAAATGATGAGTCAGAAAATGTTTCACCCGTATTCAAGATGGAGAAGAACGGTAATTTAGTCGTAAAAGAACCACCAATCAATTGATTGGTGGTTTTTTGACGGAACAGGACCTTTGGACTCTTCTATTATTAACTTTTGAATCTACTTTCACTAAATTGCTAGTATAACAATATTTGTTTCTCTTATTCTATGTTCAACATAATTTAAATTTTTTTTATTTATCCCAAATATTTTTTATTGCGTTCAACAATACGTGTTAAATAATATAAATATAAATCTGTTTCAGATGGTTGTAACGAGGTCCTCTGTACATTTTGCATCATATCGTTCATTAAACGTTGAGCATTAAATACAGTGTCTTGGACCGTTACACTTTGTCCCATTATTTCACTAACAGACCTCATCACGTCAGGCATGATGTCCGGATAAATAAATTTTGTTTGTTCACCTTGTAACGCTTTTTCATAAAACTCACGGATATATGCTGCCCGCTCTGCCCCGCTACCTTCTATACATAAGTATACTTGTACCGCAATACCATGGCGCAGTCGTCTTTGTGAGATACCCGCAAACTTCTTGCCATTCACACTCAAATCATAAGAGCCAGGACAATAGGATCCAACAATTTCATAGGCTTGTATACGCTTAGCAATTTGTGGAAATAAGTTGCGTACGAATTCTACCATGATATCGTATCCTGCATTAATATCAATCGCCTTATTCTTTTCAGATACAACTAGAGAGATGTTCAAAACACCACTGTCTAAAACGACAGCAAGTCCACCAGAATTTCTGACAATAGATTGATATCCATGTTGGTTTAATACCTCTCGACCTGCTTCGATATGAGGGAGTCTATGATCTTGAATACCAAGGACCACTGTGTTTTCGTGAACCCATGTCCGAATGGTTGGGAAAGACATTCCTTTGCCGACTAGTTCACACAGCATGTCGTCTGCAGCGAATGATTCAAGAGCAGATCTAGCTCTACCACTGATAGATTGATCCCAAAATCGCCATTCCTTATTTTCAAATATTTCTCTTATATTAGACATCATTGATCTCCTGCAATAACGCTTTGAGCCGCCGTAATTAATACTAATTTATACACATCTTCTGCTGAACAGCCACGTGATAAGTCATTTACTGGCTGGTTTAGACCTTGTAAAATGGGTCCAATAGCTTCAAAACCCCCCAGTCGTTCCGTTATTTTATAGCCTATATTCCCTGCTTCAAGTGAAGGGAATATAAACACATTAGCATCGCCTTGAATTACTGAATCCGGTGCTTTCTTCTTGGCTACTGCTGGTACGAATGCAGAATCAAATTGAAACTCACCATCAATAGCCAAATGAGGAGCTTTAATTTGGGCCAACCTCGTCGCTTCTTCTATCTTCCTAGTTTCTGGCGATACCGCTGAACCTTTTGTTGAAAAGGATAACATGGCTACTTTTGGTTCAATGCCGAATGCTTTCGCCGTTTTCGCACTTTCAATAGCAATTTCGGACAGGTCCTCACTAGTCGGTGCAATATTAATTGCACAATCAGCAAAGACGTAACGCTCGTCCCCTCGCACCATGATAAAAGCACCGCTCGTTTTCGAAACACCTGGTTTCGTTTTAATAATTCTTAAAGCTGGCCGCACGGTTTCCGCAGTCGTATGCGCAGCGCCACTTACTACCCCTTGTGCATAACCTGTGTAGACAAGCATGGTGCCAAACGTGTTTACGTCTTTTAATTGAATGCGAGCCTGTTCGGGTGTTGCTTTGCCATTACGGCGCTCCACAAACTTTTCAATGAGTTCATCTAGGTCTTTGTATTGCACAGGATCCACTACTTCAATTCCCGTAATATCAATCCCTGCCTGAGTTGCCGCTACTTTCACTAAATTCAATGGTCCTATTAGAACTGGTGTAACAATTCCCTCGTTATGTAGTTTGATTGCAGCTTGTATTACTCGCTCGTCAGTTCCCTCTGGCAATATAATTTTTATATGTTTACCTTTTATAGTTAGTTTAATGTCTTCAAAAAAATTAGTCATATGAACCCTGTCCTCTCTTGGTGGAAGTAAATCTTTTATTTAAAGTAATTGTCAAACTCCCAGCGCCTGCGTTTCTACATTTAGGCCCTCCTTGGAGGGTCATGAAGCCTGTTCCTTTAGGCTTCGAAGACAAAAACTAGTTCCTAATCCCAGCTCGCGGGCCCCTTTAGGGGTTAGAAAGGCGAAGCTCGCCTTTCATCCTTCCAGCACCGGAGTCGGTCTAAAGTAGGCTTCTCCATTTAGGCCCTCCCTTGGAGGGTCATGAAACCTGTTCCTTTAGGCTTCGAACACAAAAACTAGTTCCGAAGCCCAGCTCGCGGGCCCTTTTAGGGGGTAGAAAGGCGAAGCTCGCCTTTCATCCTTTCAGCACCGGAGTCAAGCTAAAGTAGGTTTCTCCACTTTTCTTTTAAGCATACACGAATTCGACTTACTTCGTCATTTCTGCTTGGTGACATTGTGGGTTTCTTTTAGCCTTTGTGCTACACTTATTTTAAGAATTTTTTAATTTATGAAGGAGTGTCTTACACATGAATACAGCTGCACAAACTTTAGATGGCTGGTACGCATTACACGAGTTCCGTTCAATGGATTGGACATCATGGAAACAACTGACAGTAGAAGATCGAACTATAGCTGTAAATGAATTATTAGCTTTTATTGAAGATTTAAATGTCGCACATGAAGCTAAAACAGGAAGTCATGCTTTCTATTCAATTATTGGCCAAAAAGCAGATTTTATGCTAATGACATTGCGAGAAACTATGGATGAGTTGCAACAACTAGAAGTAAAGTTCAATAAATTAACTATTGCTGAATATACAATTCCTACTTATTCCTATGTTTCTGTAGTTGAGCTATCAAATTATTTAGCTGGCGAATCAAATGAAGATCCTTATCAAAATCCACATGTTCGCAGTCGTTTATACCCTGAACTTCCACGTTCTCAATATGTTTGTTTCTACCCTATGGACAAGCGTCGCGACGGTGATGACAATTGGTACATGCTATCAATGGAAGACCGTAAATCGATGATGCGTAGTCATGGCCTGATCGGTCGAGGATATGCAGGGAAAGTTAAACAAATTATTAGTGGTTCCATCGGATTTGACGATTATGAATGGGGTGTTACCTTATTCGCTGATGACGTGCTACAATTCAAAAAATTAATTTACGAAATGCGTTTTGATGAAGTGAGTGCTCGTTTCGCTGAGTTCGGTTCATTCTTCGTAGGTACGTTGTTAGATGCTGACAAAACAACTGAATTTTTAGAAGTATAATGATGAACGAAGGCTGCGCATAATGCGAAGCTACTGAAAAAGTTCCTACAACAAATAAAGCGAGCCTATTCTCAATTTTTATTGAGGATAGGCTCCTTTTTTCATTATATAGTAGAAGTATCCCCTAACATTAATTTACATATTTTAATTATTCCAACTTGGAACGTGATTTTTCCAACTTGGAGTCCAAAAATTCCAACTTGGCCGTCCATTTTTCCAACTTGGAGTCCAAATTTTCCAACTGAGCATCTGCTCAACTGAATTTCTAGAATAAAAGAGACGAACATCATCAATTTACTGGCAAGATAACGCATTTTAAAGCGAGCCTATTCTCAATTTTTATTGAGGATAGGCTATTTTTTTAATTATATAGTAGAAGTATCCCCTAACATTAATTTACATATTTTAATTATTCCAACTTGATACGTGATTTTTCCAACTTGGAGTCCAAAAATTCCAACTTGGCCGTCCATTTTTCCAACTTGGAGTCCAAATTTTCCAACTGAGCACCTGCTCAACTGAATTTCTAGAATAAAAGAGACGAACATCATCAATTTACTGACAAGATAACGCATTTTCTTCATTTTTTATGGAAATCTCTAATAAACACGTGAAAAGTTACCTATAATTGTCTATATAATTTATAAACGATCTGAAAGCCTGAGACGATGCAATGAGTAAAACCCACTTGCAAGTGGGTTTTACTCCAATTGGCACTGTATTAAATTTCATCTGTATGGCTAAGGCAGAACTAGCCTAGACGCCTTTCCAGTGGTAGCAGCCGGAGCGAGAAGACTGGCAGTGATTTTCTGCATGTCTTCTCGCGGGAGTCATCCACAAAGCGCCGAGGTGTGTATAAGTAGAAGAATCATGCTAAAGGTTTGTTTCGTGCTTGAGTTTTAAAAGAACCGATGATTTAGTCAGACATTAATTTAGATTTTCGTTAAAATGTTTAGATCAGTTAATTAAAAATGTCTATATATAATTGTCTTGGCATATAGTTATTTCAAGGAGGTTGTACTGTGGCGGTTATCCGTGCAACTGAGAAAGATGTGGAAACGTTGGCTCGTTTAATGCGAGCTGAAGCCGAGGGAGAAGGAAAATTAGGTATGCTTTTGGCTGGTACTGTTGGCGTTAACCGTGTCCGCTACTCTTGTCTTGATTTTAAAAATATCCGTAATATTCAAGAAATGGTGTTCCAGAGTCCAGGTGGTTTTGAAGCCACCACTAAATCATATTTTTATCAGCGGGCTCGCCCACAAGATGTGGCACTCGCAAGACGTCTTATAGCAGGTGAGCGATTTCATCCCGCCACTTACTCTTTGTGGTTTTTTGAACCAACTGGAGCTTGTCCTGCACAGTGGTATAACCAATGGAATGTAGGACGCTATAAAGCACATTGTTTTTTCTCTCCAACAGAAGCAGATTGTCCCCGACTTTAAATTTGAAAGGATGAAAAATTGGTACAGTATTATTGGAATCCTGCATATCAGCAACAAATGCCACAACAACCCCCGGCAATTCCAGCTAGTGGACGACAGGCACAATTAACACAAGAAGAGTCGTATATTGAAAACATTTTACGACTTAATAAAGGGAAAGTTGCCACGTTTTATTTTACGTTTGCAAACAATCGTGAGTGGAATGCGAAAGTAGTTACAGGTGTTATTGAAGCCGCGGGTCGAGATCATGTCGTTGTAAGTGACCCTAAAACTGGAAAACGTTATTTACTTCTGATGATTTATTTAGACTATGTGACATTTGATGAAGAGCTTCAATACTTTTAAGTTTTAATGTGTTCATTTTAATCAATTCGTTTTGCAAACCCTATTAAAAAATGCCCTTCCATAATTATATTGGAAGGGCATTTAAACGTTTATCATCAGATTAGCGATACCTTTAACTGTGTTAAAAGCCATTTCGGAACAACAAATCGCACTGTAACGAGGGGATCGACAACTTGGCAAATTTCTACCTGTCCCACTGCGCTCATGAGCATCGTTACCTCGCTTAATGACATTTCTGTATGTTTAACAATTCTCCTAACCATCAGTTCGGTAGCGATTTTAGATGCTTCATCCAATGTTAAAGCTGATGCTATTTGGGTAAAACTATCTTTATTTTCAAGCAATGGTTGCTCAATGTTCTCTCCTTTTAATACTTCTAACTGGACCGTTGCTGCTCCAGCCACTTCTACACCAGAGACGCTTACTTCTCCATCTCCCATTGCGGCATGGAAATCTCCTAGTCCGAAAAGAGCACCCTCAACGGTAACTGGAAAATACACAATTGCACCTTCTGTCACCATTTTGTTATCCATATTGCCTCCATGTGCTCCCGGTGTTCCACAATTAACACCTTGGTCAGCCGGAGCAACTCCAATTACACCAATCATTTTGTTTAGCGGAAGTTGTAATTCATTAAAATGTATTTGGTTGTTTTCAATAGGTAAAATTTTCGCGGTCATTTTTTCAATATATTGACCCATAACACCTAATTTTGGACCGACTATCATTACACCCTGCGAATCAATTTCAATGGATTTAATGGTTACTTTCAAAACATCTCCAGGTTTTGCATCTTCAATAAAGATTGGACCTGTTACAGGATTGATTTGATTCCAATCTAGTTCAGCAAGTTCCATATCTTCAGAGTCAATTTGATTTTGAAAGCAATCGTAAGTTTCAATACGAACAGTGCTGCCAGATGTCACTGTTGCAATCGGTTGATTCGTCTTGTTAAATTCGTAAATGATGTTAGATTCTCGTGAAATAGTTTTTATCATTATATCCTCCTAAAGTTTTTATTAGTAAACTTCCATAATTACAGGTCATTCACAATAAACTCTTGTGTTTCTATGTTAATTGTAGCAGTATACTTGTCATTTGTATTATTAAAATCTGTGAATTGTATGATTAGTTCATCACCTTCTAATGAAACTAATTGTGGTTTTATATAATTTTCCATATCATAGTTTTTCAAAAAATTACCTATCCCTTTTTCCAGTTGTCTACTCAGGTCATCATCATATAATGTAAGGTGTTTAATCGTTCCTTGCATGGGATAAGACTCCATGATTTCCCCAGTGTCCTCATATTGAATTAAACTACCGGCTTTAATATTTTTAGGAGCTATGCTTTCGCCTTGATTAGTATGTAGTTTGATATTGTCTTGGTAAGTGTATTGAGTAGAGTCCACAAAAACAAAATTTTCGTTACTACTTTGTACAATATGTACGTGTTCGATTAACTCTTCAAATGAAGGTTCTTCAATTGATACGTTTTGATTTCCTAAGGTGCTACATCCCCCAAGCAATAAGAGAAACCCGAAATATATTCGAAATTGTCTCAAAGTAAGTCCTCCTCTCTTATACCCTATTAGACGAGTACATAAAGAAGATAGTTTCATGTTATTTCATTAAATGTAAGTTTAGTGGGAACTTAATTGTCTGTAAGAGTGTCATTTTTGCGGTTTACTCTGAACATATCCAAACTTTCACTTGAAATTGAATATTTTTTCATTCAAAAAATATCGGACGCTTTATCAAAATGAAAAAGAGCTGCCGAAATTGTATCTTCGGCAGCTTACTCTTGTTAAATACAGTGTCAATTCTTTCATTTAAAAAAATCAAAACTTTTGGGAATAGTCGTCTTTCAATTCATATGTTTAATAACCGCTACAATCACTAGAACCCATGCGGTTAGGAACGCTACTCCTCCGATTGGCGTTATTGCACCCAAAATGCCTATTCCACTTAAGCTTAGGACATATAGTGAACCCGAGAAGATGATGATGCCTGCTAACATTAAGTATCCTGCCCAACCAAGCTGTGATACATTGCCAATAATATTAGTACTCATCAAGATTCCAATAACGATTAGTCCAATCGCATGATACATTTGGTACTGTACTGCTGTTTCCCAAATTGCTAAGTACTTTTCGGATAGTTTTTCTTTTAGTGCATGTGCACCAAATGCACCACATGCAACAGCAATAAATGCGTTAACTGCACCTGCTATGATAAAAAATGGCATTTCATTATTCCTACTTTCATATATGGTATTTTAAGAAAAACCGGGCAAATTACACCCTTTCCTTTAAGGAAGTACAGTTGACTTAAGTATCAGTTTAAAGAATGAGACAGCCTTCTATTTAAATATTATGATTTCCGTTGCAGGCGGACGCTTTCCGTGGGCACGGCCTCAGCCGCTTCACTCGCTCCGCTCGCTGCAGGGTCTTCGGCTCGCGCTTTTCCCACAGGAGTCGCCGCCTTCCACTTCAATCATTCTCCTTTTAAAATCAACAGTTATGATAGACGACCTTAGGAAACTTGGGTTTCTATAGAAGAAAATCACGACTTCATATTAATCGAATTAATGAGAGTCACATCAAAGAAATTTCGTTTTAGCATGTTAATCTCCATATACTAAAGACACCATGAACACTGGGTTTTCTTGAAACATCAATTTTATATACTAACAAACTTATCTTTAAAGAGAAGCGCAAAGCGCCACTCTAGCCCGAAACCGCCTTAGAAGGACCGATTCGAAAGCTAGTTTTCGCATGAGGGGGTAAGAAGGCTAAGTACGTGATATCGTGTCTCAACGCCTTCATGACCCACATCCTGTGGGCCCAAGTTTAGGGTTTGGATTGGTGCTTGAAGCTAGACATATCAAATCTTGAAAGAACAAAAACCCATTAAAAGTTTATACTTGAGTCAATTTCATAACTCTTCAATTCGATAATAAACACGAACACTTAATTATTTTTTATATTAATTATCCGTTTATTTTAAACAGGTATCGTGTGATTGTAGCGTAAGGCGGCGACTCCAGTGGGA
>NZ_ALJG01000310.1 GCF_000286315.1 Paenisporosarcina sp. TG20
ATTATGAAATTGACTCAACTATTAAACTTAAGGAATACTTTGAGCTTTTAACCTGAATTTAATCAGAAGTAATTGAAAATTGAGAGGGGCAACAAGTTAGTGCATGAAGAACGAGTAAATGTTGGAAAGTATGAAATGAATGTACGTTTCTTTAATGAGTCAAATTGCGATGAAGTTGTCGTATTGATTCATGGAATACCTACAAACTCTCACTTATGGGACAATGTTATTCCTTATCTTAAAAAAGGCTATGCTGTTCTAGCGGTAGATCAGATTGGTTACGGTAAATCAGATCGAGCTCCATATTATGATTTACCTCTTCCAAAACAAGCCGATTATATTCTTCGGGTGTTAGACCATTTCGATATTCAATGTGCACACTTTATCGGTCATGATCTTGGCGGTGGTATTGTTCAAATTCTTGCAATCAGCCGGCCTGAGAGAGTGAAAAGTATAATAGTCATAGATGGGGTATGTTTTTCAAATTGGCCTCTTCCTAAAGTAGTATCTATTCGGTATCCAACAGCAAATGAATTTAAGCCATCCCCTTTATTTATTGAACGGATGCTGAGGGAGGGTGTCTATCATCCTACCATGTTGACTCCGAATTTAATTAAAAAGTTTACAGCTCCATTTAACACCTTAACTGGACCCGAAGAGCTTACTCAAGCATCGCTCGCTTTAGATCATCATCAAACAGAAGACCTTGTACCTTACTTATGTAATATTAAGTGCCCTGCTACTTTACTGTGGGGGCAGCATGACCGATATCTTGTACCATACTGGGGGTTGCTCCTACATCAGGCCGTTCCTCATTCGGTGTTTAAAATTATTCCAGATGCTAGTCATTACTCCATGATTGATCAACCGAGTATAGTCTCAAAAGAGTTTTTGGAACATTTGGCACGTGCTTGATAATTCATCCAAATGTCGATAATAAAGTCATTTCGATTGTATTTAATTACACTGGGCTATAGGGTCTTAGAAAAGTAAAAGAGCTTAATCGCAAAAGGATTAAGCTCTAATTCTTTATTCTTCTTCATCTTTTACCGATGTATAGGTGGTTACATATGATGCACTAGAGAATATATTTGGTCTTTTATCGATGCCGTCATCTGTACCGCGTTTTTCGTGTGCCTTATTGTATGCTTGAGATGTTTGCCATGCTTCAAACGAACTAGGACCTGTCCACTCCGTCAAGATGATATAAGTATCAGACTCAACTGGACGTAAAACGCGAATTGCCACAAAACCTGGTTCATTTTCAATCGCACGTGCGCGATTATTAAAACGATGCTCAAAAATTGGCCGACCTTCATCGGTTACCGGAATGTTGTTTAAAACGAAATACCCTTCATTACTTAGTTCACCAGAAGAGTCAACGACTTCGTATTTATGAGGTGTTTGAAAAACAGTCTTACCAGTTGTTTCATGAAGAAGAACCGTGTTCCCTTGTCCATGTAGAACAAACATCTCTTCCCCCGCATGCTTTTTTTTTAAAGAATACATAAATTCAGATGTGCCTGATGTTAAATAAATATTCATATTTTATCCCTCCATATTCTTTACATATAGTATAATCTTCCCCAGACTAAAATACTTGAAACAAACCTTTGTCAAAAGAATGTCTTTTAAACTAGACAATTCTATGACAATTGAACCTGAAAACTATACAATAGTGCAGAGAAAGTCTATATTTAGAACGAATATAAAGAGGATGTCCACAAATACATAAAGTTGAAAGGTAGGAAAAGATTCATGAGAAAGATTAACGATATATATTTACGTGCTGCAAAAGGTGAGAAGGTGGAACACACACCAGTATGGTACATGCGTCAAGCAGGCCGTTCACAACCAGAATACCGTAAAATCAAAGAAAAATATTCATTAGAAGAAATCACACATCAACCAGAACTTTGTGCGTATGTAACGCGTTTACCTGTTGAAAATTATAATGTTGATGCTGCAATTCTATACAAAGATATTGTAACACCACTACCAGGAATCGGTGTGGATGTGAAAATTAAAGCGGGTGTAGGTCCCGTTATTTCAAATCCAATTCGCACGGTTCAAGATGTAGAGAAACTTGGAGAACTTTCTCCACAAGATCATATCCCGTTCGTACTTGAAACCATAAAGATTTTAACAAAAGAACAATTGAATGTACCACTAATTGGGTTTTCAGGAGCTCCATTTACACTTGCAAGCTACATGATTGAAGGAGGTCCTTCAAAGAATTATAATAAAACAAAAGCATTTATGGTATCTGAACCTCAAGCATGGTTTGCTTTAATGGACAAGCTTGCGGATATGATCATTGTTTACACAAAAGCACAAGTTGATGCTGGTGCAAAAGCTATCCAAATTTTCGATTCATGGGTTGGAGCATTAAATATTGAAGATTACCGAATCTTTATTAAACCAGTAATGACTCGTATCTTTTCGGCTATTAAAGAACTTGACGTTCCTGTCACGACGTTTGGTGTTGGTGCAAGTCACTTAGCAAAAGAATGGCATGATCTACCAGTAGATGTAGTAGGTTTAGATTGGCGTTTATCGATAAAAGATGCTCGTGCAATGGGCTTAACGAAAACGCTTCAAGGTAACTTAGATCCATCATTATTATTAGCAGATTGGTCAGTAATTGAAGAACGTGCGAAAGATATTGTCGATCAAGGTATTGCACATCCTAGCCACATCTTTAATTTAGGTCACGGTGTGTTCCCTGAAGTAAATCCAGATATATTAAAACGTTTGACAAGTTTTGTCCATGAATATAGTAAACAACAAATAAAAGCACGCTCATAAGCCATGTTTGTTCGCTTGAGAGAAGTTGCACGTGACAAATGAAGGTAATTAACTAATTGATGAGGTGATGAGGTTGTCTAAGAAAACTATGGGACTGCTTGTCATGGCTTATGGAACGCCATACAAGGAAGAAGATATAGAACGATATTATACACATATTCGTCGTGGGCGTCCGCCAGCTCCAGAAGCACTAGAGGAATTAAAAGGACGCTATCGTGCAATTGGTGGGATATCCCCGTTAGCTAAAATTACAGAAGATCAAGCAAAAGCTCTGTGTGATTGTTTGAATGAAGTACAAGAAGCTATTGAATTTAAATTATATATAGGTCTAAAGCATATCGAACCGTTTGTAGAAGACGCTGTAGAGCAGATGCATAAAGATGGTATTAGTGAAGCGGTTTCGATAGTTTTAGCACCTCACTTTTCTACGTTCTCGATTAAATCGTATAACGGGCGTGCAAAAGAGATGGCTGAGAAATTAGGCGGACTTCATATTACTTCAGTAGAAAGCTGGTACAATGAGCCGAAGTTTATTCAGTATTGGACTGAAAAAGTTTCCGAGACGTTTAATGCGATGTCGAGTGAAGAGCGCGCAAAAGCATGTTTAATTGTTTCAGCGCACTCATTACCGGAAAAAATAATCGCGAATGGCGATCCATATTCAGATCAATTAAAAGAAACAGCAGATTTAATTGCACAAGCAGCGGGTGTCGAAAACTATGAAGTAGGGTGGCAAAGTGCTGGACAAACACCAGAACCTTGGATTGGCCCGGATGTTCAAGACTTAACTCGTGAATTACACGAACAAAAAGGCTACACAACGTTCGTCTACACACCAGTTGGATTTGTAACGGATCATTTAGAAGTGTTATTTGACAATGATTACGAATGTAAAGTGGTGACTGATGAAATCGGTGCTAATTACTACCGTCCTGAAATGCCAAATACGCAACCTTTATTTATTAATGCCATGTCTGATGCTGTAGTTAAACATTTAACTACAAAGCAAGCAAACTGAAACCGAAAGTGATGATAACTGTGGTTCAAGAAAAACGAAAAGTAGCGGTAGTAGGTGGCGGAATAACAGGATTAGCAGCTGCTTATTACATGCAAAAAGAAGCGAAAGAAAAAGGATATGCACTTGAAGTCGTATTAATTGAAGCATCCCATCGTTTAGGTGGGAAAATTCAAACTGTACGAAAGAATGGGTTCATTATTGAACGTGGTCCAGATTCATTCTTAGCGCGTAAAAAAAGTTTTGGCATATTAGCTGATGATCTTGGTATTAGTGACCAACTTGTCAGCAATGCAACTGGTCAAGCGTACGTTCTGGTTAATGATGAGTTGCATCCAATACCAGGTGGATCAGTAATGGGTATTCCAACACAAATTGCACCTTTCGTTACTTCTGGATTATTTTCTTGGAGTGGGAAATTTCGCGCAGCTGGAGATTTTTTCTTGTCTAAATCTACGATAAATGGTGATCAATCACTTGGCCAATTCTTCCGGCGACGTTTTGGTGGGGAAGTTGTAGAAAATTTAATAGAGCCATTATTATCAGGTATTTATGCTGGTGATATTGATAAATTAAGTTTGAAAGCAACATTTCCACAGTTTTATGAAATTGAACAAAAACACAGAAGTTTAATCTTAGGTATGAAAAAGACGACACCAAAAGTTCCGGTTAGAAAGCCTAAAGAAGCACTCTTTCGTACATTTAAAAATGGACTAGAAACGATTGTTGACGCTATTGAAACACAATTGGAACCTGGTAGTGTTATCAAAGGTGTTCGTGTGGACCGACTTGAAAAGGTAGGAGACCAAGTGAATCTTTATTTAAATAATGGGTCAGAAATGTTACTGGATGGAGTGATATTAACAACCCCTCATCCAACATTAGTGCAATTATTTGAAGAACATGACTTGTTGACTGGTCTTCAAGATATGCCAGCAACATCTGTAGCAACTGTTGCGATGGCCTTTCCAGAAAAAGCCGTTTCGCAAGACAAAGAAGGCACAGGTTTTGTCGTGTCACGTAACAGTGACTATTCAATCACGGCATGTACTTGGACACACCGTAAATGGCCGACGACGACTCCTGAAGGTCACGTATTACTTAGGGGGTACGTTGGTCGTGCTGGAGATGAATCGGTTGTTGATTTATCTGATAGTGAAATAGAGAAAGTAGTATTAGCAGACCTACGTAAAACGACTAAGATTGAAGGTGACCCACTCTTCACTGTTGTCACTCGTTGGAAAGAGGCAATGCCTCAATATATCGTAGGTCATAAAGAACGCATAGCAAAAGCAAAACAAGAAGTTCACGAAACATTTCCAATGGTTAAACTAGCTGGCAGTTCTTTAGAAGGACTGGGTTTGCCAGATTGTATTGACCAGGGCAAAGCAGCCGTTACTGAAATATTGGAAGACTTCTATCCAAAGAATCAATAATTAAATAACCAAAATTCCAAGTTGATTAAACAGACTTGGAATTTTTTCTTTTTCATTTAAATAATGGTGTATAGTTGATATATATCAAATGAATAGGGGATGATGAATCATGTATGCTATATTAAAATTTTTAATCTTCATCATCTTAATATATGTATTTGATTTTCTATTAAAGATAATCATCTTTAATCCTTTGGGTGCAGATGACATCATGAGCTTTTTCTTTCGCTCTATTATTGCAACCGTCCTAGCTATTATTAGTTCGTATTATATTTTAAGAATGATAGATGACTTATAATAATGTAAATAAGTATCTGCTACGCCTAAATCCTATCATAAATGTTAATATATCATATTCTCGCAGGAGGCGAAGAGTTCATATGGAACTAAGTCAGACACTTGACCTTACCACAATTATTATTAGTATAATTCTTCTAATGGTCACTTTTGGTACGGTTATCTTTGCTAAACGTAATTTACAAGCTATTGATTCTCCAAGGTTAGTAGTTACTAACGTGAAAGATAGATTGACTAGAGAGACCGGAGAAGAACAGCACTTTATTAAAGCAAGTGTGAAAAATTTCGGGAATGGAATAGCACTTAGAACCTATCTAATTGTAATTACTAAGAACAAGAAGCACTTCTTATCAAAACCCTTGGTTACCCTGGAGAGAGATGATTGCGGTGAGTTAGAGGTTGATATTGGGTTTAAAAACGAAGTTAAAAAAGCCTTTATTATTACACATGACTTTTTTGATGGATATTACAAAGTAGATGTAGATACTAAGTTTGACAATTCTCATTTGTATTCAATGGTTAGACCAGTGAAAAGAATATCTAGTTATGGGCTAACTAAGAAACGTATCAATCGATGGATGAAGAAAGCTAAGAAACAATCCCGATTTAGTAGAAAGAAACCAAAAAAAAGAAATAGAGAGTTTAAAAGCCCGATTTGGTGATAAGATGTTTGTTCCAAAAGATAAGGATTAGTGATACCCTTTCCCGTAATACCTAACGAGAGGTTGTGAGGGGAGGGAATATCAATAGTTAAAAAACAAAATATAAGAACAGCAAGTATATCAAAAATAGCAAGCCGTTGAAATATGACTATAAGAAGTCCAGAACCATATTGATGGTTTAGTTTCACAAGGTTTCATTAAACACATAGGTAAGGATAAATATGATTTTTCTCATCGTTGAAAAGTGTCAGTTGTGGATAAAAGGTGGATCTGTCCATTAGGGTTAAGATTCTTCAAAGGATTTTTAAAAAACAATATAAGCAACAAAAAAACCGTTCAGGAGACCTGAACGGTTTTTGTTTTTATAAGTGGTTACATTTGTCACATGTATTTCCGTAACATTCATGTTGCTCTTCAATTTTTTCACCACATTGTGTGCATTTTTTAGCGGGCAGATTTTTAAAGAATTCGATTACATTTTCAACCATTTGATTTTCCTCCTTTCTCATCTGTACTAGTACTGTTATTGTATGAGTTATTGTATTATAACAGCAGGGCTTTTGTCAATACAAAAGATAATAATTCCTATATACTTTAGGGAGAACATTTTAAAGGGGCGATACAGTATGCATTTCATTGATAACAAAGGAATTACAGACCCTCGCATTAATTTAGCGATTGAAGAATATGCATTACAAACAATGGACGTTGATAAAGATTCATTTTTCCTGTTCTATATTAATGAACCTTCCATTATTATTGGTAAAAATCAAAACACGATAGAGGAAATTGATACTGATTTTGTCGACATTAATGGTATTCACGTAGTGCGTCGTTTGTCTGGTGGAGGCGCAGTGTATCACGATCTGGGAAATTTGAATTTTAGCTTCCTAACAAAAGATGATGGAGATAGTTTTCGGAACTTTAAAAAGTTTACTCAACCGATTGTCGATGCACTAAAAGAAATGGGTGTTGATGCAGAACTATCTGGTAGAAATGATATTTTAGCTGAAGGTCGTAAAATTTCTGGTAATGCACAATTCACTACAAAAGGTAGAATGTTTAGCCATGGGACACTAATGTTTAATACAGAAATTGATGCAGTAGTTTCTGCATTAAAAGTGCGTAAAGATAAGATCGAGTCAAAGGGTATTAAATCCATTCGTAGTCGTGTGGCAAACATTACAGAGTTTTTGGACAAACAAACATCAATAGAAGAGTTTCGCTTAAAACTACTTCATTCGATTTTTGGTGGTGAAGAACAAGTAAAATTATTTGAACTCACTGAAGATGACTGGACAAGCATCAGAGCTCTATCAAAAGAACGTTATGGAAACTGGGATTGGAACTACGGGAAGTCTCCAGCATTCAACTTATCCCATTCTGAAAGATTCCCTGCTGGTGGAATAGAAATACGCTTGCAAGTGAAAAATAGCATTATCGAAGATGCTCACATTTATGGTGATTTTTTTGGAATAGGTGACATTGCTGACATTGAAAAGCGTTTAATAGGTGCGACATATGATAAATCAGCTATTGCTGAGGCACTTGGTACCATTGACCTAACAAGTTATTTAGGTGGAATTACTAAAGAACAATTTATTCAATTAATTTATTAAGATTCCCTTTAAAGTCTAACTTCGGTTAGGCTTTTTTGGTATCATTAGGGAAAAGAGTAAAGGGGGAGGCAAAGATGTCAACACATCGTATTTATATCGTAGAAGATGATAGGAAAATAGCCTCGCTACTTGCCGATACCTTACGTAAGTATCATTATGAAGTAAAAACGGTACAAGACTTCGACCTTATATTAGAAGAGTTTGAAACGTTTGATCCACATCTAATTTTACTTGATATTAATTTACCTTCTTATGATGGTTATTATTGGTGCCGTCAGTTCCGCATGAAAACTAATTGTCCAATTGTTTTTATATCAGCACGTTCAGGGGAAATGGATCAAGTGTTTGCGCTTGAGAATGGGGGGGATGATTTTATAACGAAACCATTTCACTATGAAATCGTCCTAGCTAAAATTAGAAGTCACTTACGAAGAACATACGGTGAGTATGCCATTAAACAAGAAGAACGGACCATTAAAATAGGCAAGCTGTGCTTATATTTAGAACGAATGGAATTACATAGTAGTACCATTGAAATTCCGCTACAGAAGCGTGAATGTACGATATTGGAACTATTAATGAGTAAGGTACCAAAAGTGGTAACTCGTGAGCAATTGCTAGAAGAACTTTGGGACGACCAAGCATTTGTGGATGAAAATACCTTGAACGTCAACATGACACGCGTAAGAAAGAAGCTACAAGATTACTCAATTACATCAACGATTGAAACAGTCCGAGGGGCAGGCTATCGTTTTGTTTTAAGCGCGGAGGAGTCGTCATGAGCTTCCGCTTATTTGCTAAAGAACATGCAGCATATCTAATCTTCCAACTGACAATGGTACTTTTTATTATGTCTATCTATTGGTTAGAGGGTTTTAGAAATGTCAATACTGCTATATATTCCATTGTTATAAGTATGTTATTAATTTTATCATTTTTATTTGCTCGTTATGTAAAACGATTTGCGTTCTACCAAAAAATTTTAACAAATCCCAAAGAGATGGAAGCGGCATTGCAACAAGATGCAAAATCACCGGAACAACAGCAAGTGGAAGATTATCTTAAGGCATTATATCGTTTACATCAAAATGAAGCACAAGCATTGTACGCCAATCAGCGTCGTCACTTACAATTTATGAATCAATGGGTACATCAAATGAAAACACCATTAGCCGTATCAGAATTACTTCTTCAAGAAGAAGGTGAGGTAGATAAGAAAAGCATGCAGGAAGAGATTGATCGATTGAAAAGAGGACTTGATTCCGTTTTGATGAACGCTCGACTTGATACATTTGAGCAAGATATGCAAATTGAACAAGTTCGTTTAAAAACTTTGGTATCAGAAGTGGTATCAGAAAATAAGCGCTTATTTATTACACATCAAGTGTATCCTGTTATTTCTATTAATGAACAGATTATTGTCCCAACTGACGCAAAGTGGATGAAGTTTGTCATCGGACAATTTATTACGAATGCAGTTAAATACACTTTTGATCATGGAAAAAAACTACATATTCATACAATCTGTCAACAAGAAAAAGGCAATGTATTATTATCTTTTCAAGATGAAGGAATAGGTATTCCAACAGCTGATATTCCTAGACTCACTAAGGCTTTTTTTACAGGTGAGAATGGGAGGAAGACTGGGGAAAGCACTGGCATGGGGCTATATTTAGCCAATGAAATCTGTGTGAAACTAGGTCATGAATTAAGCATAATATCTGAGCTAGGTAAAGGTACTACAGTATCAGTATTATTTCATAACCAAGATGAAGAGGGCGGTGTACCTGAAGATGAAATTATTGAAATTGGACGAAGTGACGAAAGTGTACGAGGGGAAAGTAACTCATCGCGCGATAAATCAATTGAGTTTTGAAATAGAAAAAGGTGAGTTTGTTGCAGTGATGGGACCCTCTGGAAGCGGTAAAACAACACTCCTCAATTTGGTTTCGACTATTGACTCCGCTACTTCTGGTACCATCACGATTGATGGATTACGTCCTGAGGAAATGACTAAAGACGAGCTGGCTCTTTTTCGACGGAGACAGCTCGGATTCGTCTTTCAAGACTTTAATTTACTGCAAATGTTGACAGTAGAAGAAAATTTGGTTCTCCCCTTAACGCTAGATGGACATCCCATTGAAGAAATGAAAAGACGCATAAAAGATTTGGCTAAGAAGTTAGACTTAGAACAAATTCTAGATAAGAGACCGAATGAAATTTCAGGAGGACAAGCGCAACGTACGGCTATTGGACGTGCACTTATACATCAACCTTCATTTATTTTAGCAGACGAACCAACCGGTAATTTAGATTCGAAGACATCGCGGGATGTGCTAGAGCTCCTAGGAAGAGTAAATCAAGAACAAAAAACAACTATTCTGATGGTTACTCACGATCCAATTGCTGCAAGTTACTGCGATCGTGTTGTTTTCATTAAAGATGGCGAATTTTTTAATGAAATTTATAGTGATGATCGAAGACAAACCTTCTTCCAACGTATCTTGAATGTTTTGTCTTTACTTGGGGGCAATGTCCATGACCTTTCGACAATTCGCTTATCGTAATGTAGTAAGAAATCGACGAATTTATGCAGCGTTTTTCATGGCGAGTATGTTTTCGGTCATGGTATTTTTTATGTATTCTATGTTGTTGTTTCACCCTAAAATTGAAGATGAATTTTTAAGAGAATTTGCAGTATCTGGGATGATAGTGGCCGAAATAATTTTATATATTTTCACATTGTTTTTCTTGTTTTATTCGATGAGTGCTTTTTTGCAAGCCAGATCAAAAGAATTTGGCTTGCTTCTTCAACTTGGTATGGAAAAAAAACAACTAAACAGATTGATTTTCTTAGAAACAATGTTAATTGGAGCTGTATCCGTTGCAACGGGTATATTTTTTGGCTATGCCTTTTCTAAGTTCTTCTTTATGATTGTACGCGAATTACTCCAATTAGATAGCTTGCCATTGTATGTATCGCTTAAACCATTTGCGTTAACTATTGGTGCATTCTTTAGTTTATTCATCATTATTGCGATGACAAGCGTCGTGTTTATTCGAGAACAAAAAATTATTGGACTTATTCGAGGCTATTGGAAAACAAACGAGTTGCAAAGTTATTCAACCTTAAAGGCTTATTTAGGAATTGGCATGTTGTTATTTGCATACGGGGCAGCAGCATTTACTTCGATGAATGTTGTTTTAGCACTCGCAATTGTTTTACCACCAGTAGCACTGATAGGGACTTATTTTTTCTTCACACATAGTGTATTGTTTTTGCTAAATCAGATAAAAAGACGTAAGTCACTTTATTGGCATCGTTATAGATTGATAGCAATTTCTGAAGTAGCAGTAAAACTCCGAGAAAATGCACGAATGTATTTTATAGTAACGATTGTTTCGACCGTTGCATTTTTATCAGTAGGAACGTTAACTTCTTTATCTTCTTATACTGGCCAATTTCGAGAATTGAATCCACTATCGTTAATCTACTCGAGTGAAATGACCAATCCATTTGAATCAGAGCATATGGCTTTATTACGAAACGAATTAGAAGAGCAAGGGGTATCTTATACTCTAGTTCCTTTTTTAATTAAGAAACAAACGTCCTCATTTTCACAAAACTCAGTTGATATTTTAAGAGAATCAGATGTCAATAGCTTGGCTGTAGCACTCGGTTTGCCCCTCCTAAACTTGGAGGCTGGAGAAGGAAGGTTCATACCATACTCAGAGGAATCCATTAATAGTTTGACTAATCGTCAGATTCAAACCGTACTGGAAGAAAGCAATGTACCTATTCATATTCGAAGTGTGTATCCAAGGATGTTGTTTCCATCAATGGTAATCGGTTCTAACATAATTGTCGTCAGTGATGAGGATTATCGATTAATTGATGAACCTATTTCAGGAGAACCAATAAATTCTTCTTATAAATTTTTTGCGTTCCATGTAGAGGACTGGGAACGAACAAAATCAATCGGATTAGCAATTGATTCACAAGTATCGGATGCTATCTATAAAGGAGGATTTACAAATCTTCCGTTTTACTTTGAAAACCCGGGATTTAAATACTCGATTATACGGGGTACGTTTTCTTTGTTATTATTTACAGGATTAATGGTTGCAGCCGTTTTACTACTTGCAGCGGGGAGTTTTGTTTATTTCAAGCTGTATACTGGGCTGGAGAGAGATAAACGTCAATTTGAAGTACTAAAACGTATGGGATTAACAGACAAGGAGTTAATAAAAATTGTCAATCGTCAACTTGTCCCACAGTTCTTTTTGCCATGGGGTATTGCTATGTTGCATAGTGCATTCTCATTTTTATCTCTACAGGTTATTTGGCGTAATTTAGCTGCGGTATCCATTCTAAGTGAGATGATTTTAGTATTAGTTGTATTTACTTGTATTCAAATTGCTTATTATTTTCTAATTCGTTGGCGCTATATTGCTCATGTTCGGTCGTCTTGAAAATTTTCTCTATTGTTTTAATTAAAAGATTCTTGTACAATGAATGAGTATTCATTCAATTCTTAGTTAGGGGAGATATATATATGAACTTAGTAACTCGTGTTCGTGAAACTGCTATAGCACAACCAACTAAAACTGCTTATCATTTTATGGGAAGCGATACTTCTTATGCAGAATTTGATCAATCAATTGCACGATTCGCTTCAGCTTTGCGTAAATTAGGCGTGGAAAAAGGGGATCACGTTGCATTCTTACTTGGCAATACTCCACATTTCTTAACGTCATTCTACGCAACATTACGTTTAGGGGCAACGGCGATTCCGATTAATCCCATTTATACACCAGATGAGATTTCTTTTATCATTCAAAACAGTGATGCTAAAGTAGTAATAGCACTTGATATGCTTTTACCACTTGTAGAAAAAGCATCTGGAGCATTTCCGTCAGTTCATACATATGTGATTTGTGAAACGTCACCAGATACTGCAGAAAAGTTAGTTGCTCTACCTGATGGTGTTCGTGAAAAAGTGAAGTCTTATACTCAATTAGTAATGTCAGCTTCACCTGACGTTTTACCTGTAGAAATAGCACCTGATGATAATGCAGTGATATTGTACACATCCGGAACCACAGGACGTCCTAAAGGCGCTATGTTAACTCATGAGAACATCTTCTCAAATGCACGTGATACAGCAGACTATTTAGGATATACGGAATCTGACAAGGTTATTGCAGCATTGCCTGTATTCCATGTATTTGCATTAACAGTTGTTGTAAACGCTCCACTTTTAAAAGGAGCAACGATTTTACTTGTTCCACGTTTTAGTCCGCAAGATGTATTTGACATAGCGAGAAATCAACAAGCCACTATTTTTGCAGGGGTTCCAACGATGTACAATTTCCTACATCAATTCCCACAAGCAAATATTGAAGATTTCTCAACGATTCGTTTAGCAATTTCAGGTGGATCATCATTACCGGTTGCATTGCTTCATAATTTTGAAAACAAATTTAAAGTGCGTATTTCTGAAGGGTATGGCTTATCAGAAGCATCACCAGTGACATGTTTTAACCCTTTAGACCGTGACCGTAAGCCAGGATCTATTGGTACGTCTATAGTAAACGTCGAAAATCGAGTAGTAAACGAATTGGGTGTTGATGTAGAGGTAGGAGAAGTAGGAGAATTAATCGTACGTGGACCGAACGTCATGAAAGGTTACTACAAAATGCCAGAAGAAACAGCACATGCAATTCGAAATAATTGGTTATATACAGGAGATTTAGCAAAAGTTGACGATGAAGGTTACTTCTATATTGTGGATCGTAAGAAAGATTTAGTCATCGTTGGTGGCTACAATGTGTATCCACGTGAAGTAGAAGAAGTATTGTTTGCACATCCAGAGATATTAGAGGCAGCTGTAATTGGATTGCCTGATATAGACTTTGGAGAAGCAGTTCATGCATATGTAGTGGTAAAAGATGAAAGTCTTAACCAGGAAGCATTACATGAATACTGTGGCAAACATCTTGCTAAATATAAAATTCCGCGCAGTTTCGAATTTTTAAAAGAATTGCCGAAAAATACTACAGGCAAAATTTTACGACGTTCACTAAAAGATCTTGCACTTAATAAATAAGTAAATAAAAGTGAGGCCTTCCGAGTTGTGGAAGGCCTCACTTTTATTACAAGAAAGAAGTACAATTTTAATGTATCATAAACCCGCGTTCACGGTGTTTTTAGTATTTAGAGACTAACATTCTAAAGCGGAATTTCTTTGTTGACACTCTAGCTAAATGGGGTTATGTCAACCTATTATATATACACGATTTAATCCGATTCAGCGATTGTGTTGATGTTATAGTGATTACTTTTGATAGTTGAAAAAAGTGATACAATAGTAAATAATACCATAATTATTAACGAGTACTTAGTGAATTCCATATCAGGACTAAAAGTAAAAAAAGAAGGGGTCAGGATAATTTGAATACCATTATTACAATTCCTATTATTTTCTTGATAATTATTTTCTTAGCTATGGCCAAAACTGTAAAAGATAACTCAAAAAGATAGTTAATCTATTTATAATGAAAACCCACTTGATTTATGTTAGCACTTACTTACTACCACCGTATTTAATTTTAAAGAGGGATGTGGTTTTAAATGATGTTATTTAATATTATGGGCCTCGTATTAACAATCAATAAACACCAAATGCAAATCTAGTTGTATTTGAAGAATATGACCACAATATTATCGAACCAAGCCTCGGAAAATTTGTTAACACGGTTAAGTTATTCTTTAAAACAATAAAATTTTAACTTCAACTTTCATGAAAATCTAATTCCGTTCTCACTCATTGGTTGAAGGAGCGCGTTGGACGCAAACCCACCGCAAGAATGCCTGTAAGAAAGGGGTGAGCGAGTAAAACTTCGCTCACCCCTTTTATTCTTGAAGTTATGGTGCAGTAGGTTTGCAGTCCGAAGCGACCTGGAAACCGAAGTAGATACTATATTGAATATCCATTTAAACTGATACTTAAATTATTTGTCTTAAAGGACCGGGCGTACTTTGCCAAATTATTCTCATTTACATCATTTTCTCAAGTGCCATCTTTGCATATTTTGCAGTTTGTGCATCTACTACAATCTGATTTATGACGCGCCCTTCTACTAGTTCTTCTAACGCCCATGTTAAGTGGGGCAAGTCAATTCGATTCATAGTTAGACAAGGACACATGAATGGATTTAAAGATATGATGTCTCGATCAGGATAGCTTGCAATTAAGCGGTTAACTAAGTTCATTTCTGTACCAATTGCCCACTTAGAACCGATTTCTGATGCTTCTATTTTATCAATAATGTATTTAGTTGACCCAGCAAAGTCAGAAGCGTTAACCACTTCATATGTGCATTCAGGATGCACTAAAATGTTGCGGTCTGGTTCTTTTTCTCGGAGAGTTTCCACATGTTTGGGTAAGAAATTCATGTGAACAGAGCAATGGCCTTTCCATAGTATTACTTGGACGTCTTGTAAGTCGCAAAGGAGTTCAAGTTTTTGTTTAATTGGGTCCCAAATTGCCATTCTTTCTAAAGGTATACCAAGCTTTACGGCTGTGTTTCTTCCTAAATGTTGGTCGGGTAAAAATAGCATCCGTTCTTTTTGTGTAAGTGCCCATTCAACCATTTCTTGTGCGTTTGAAGAAGTAACCGTTGCACCACCATTACGACCAACAAAAGCTTTAATTGCCGCAGTCGAATTAACATATGTTAATGGGACTATCGTGTCACCAAAACATCTCTGTAATTCATTCCAAGCTCGTTCTGTTTGATCAATGTTTGCCATATCTGCCATTGAACAACCTGCGCGTATATCAGGAAGAATTACTGCCTGTTTAGATGTGGTTAAAATATCTGCAGTTTCAGCCATGAAATGAACCCCACAAAAGATGATGTATTCGGCAGTTTGCTTTGCTGCAATTTGAGACAATTGCAAAGAGTCTCCTGCTACATCTGCATAAGTAATTACTTCATCTTTTTGATAGTGATGACCAAGTATATACAATCTGTCACCTAATATTTCTTTTGCGCGCTTCGCACGAATATGAAGCTCCTCTGTGGAACTGTTCAAATAGTCTATAGGTATAGCATCTGCTAGTTGTAATTCATCTAATAATGACGTCATAATAAAACTGCCTCCTTACTTGAACTGGATAAGTTCATGCTAATATCTAAGTTTGAAACACTATGTGTTAATGCTCCGATGGAAATCACATCAACACCTGTATGTCTGTATGCTTCTAGTTTATCAAGGTCTATTCCGCCTGAAGCTTCAGTGCGAATGGTGGATGGGACAAGTTTTGCCCAACGTGTCATCGTTTCAGGTGTTTGATTATCGAACATGATGACATGTGGCTGTGCTTGGATTGCTTCGTGTAACTGAGTTTCCGTCTCTACTTCTACTTCAATCATTACCATATGACCAAGGGATTTTCGTACTTTATCCACTGCATTTGAAATTGAACCTGCAGCCGCAATATGGTTATCCTTTAACATTACGGCGTCGTACAAACCAATACGATGGTTATATCCACCGCCTGCTCGAACGGCATACTTTTCAAACATGCGTAGCCCTGGTGTTGTTTTACGTGTATCCACAATGCGGGTATGTGAAGATCCAAGCGTTTCCACACATTTAGACGTTAATGTAGCAATAGCGCTCATGCGTTGTACTAAATTTAATAACACACGTTCTCCTGAAAGTAACGAAGCGATAGGGCCCTTTATGCGAACAATGGTTTCACCCGCTTCTACGAAGTCACCATCGTTTTTCAATATCTCCACTTCAACAGTATCGTCCAATAAGTGGTAACCCCATTTAAAACATTGTATACCCGCAACGACACCGCTCTCTTTAAAACGAACAACAGCCTCTCCTAAATCGGTCTCCTTAAATAAGACAGATGATATGTCACGATCTCCAATATCCTCAATTAAAAAGAGTTTTAATGCTTCTTCAACTTTTAAACGATTCATTTTATAGTCTCCTTATTCTCAATTTCACGAGTACTAATAGCCACCCCGTGGATGGATTGTTCAATTACTTTTCCTGTCCATTCATTAGAAGAAGTCGGATAATCTTGTCGATAATGACCACCCCGACTTTCAGTTCTAAGGGAAGCAGATTTGGCAATTAAACTACTGGAAGTGTATCGATGAATATGTTGTATTTCTTGATTGGTATAATCAGAAAGTCTTACAAAATGAATAGGAAAATCAGTAATGAAGTCAATTAACCCGCTTCCTTGACGAATAATTCCTACTTGTTCGGTCATACGAAGTTGCATGGTTGTTTGATTATTATAGATAACTTCCTTCTCAAACGGTATCTCATGATTCAAACCATTTCGGATAATGTTTTCTCTCAATCTATTAGCCAATCTTTCAGCGAAAACGAGACCTTCTAATAATGAATTACTCGCTAAACGATTGGCACCATGGACGCCGGTTGAAGCGATTTCACCAATAGCATACAATTGTGGTATGGACGTTTCTCCTACATCATTGGTTTGAACCCCTCCCATATGGAAATGAGCACCAGGGCGTACTGGCAACAACTCGTAAAGAGGGTTTATACCATAACTCAAACAGTTTGCGTATATCGATGGAAACTTTTGTTCAAAACGATGAATATGTCTTGCGTCCAAATACACAGGATCATTTTTTTGCCAGTGCCATTCAATAACTCGAGCTACAATATCACGGGGTGCTAGTTCTAATAGAGGGTGTACATCTTTCATCACACGAACTCCGTCTTGATTGACAAGAAAAGCTCCTTCCCCTCTTACTGCTTCAGAAATGAGACCACATGATTTCCCGTTTATTGAAAAAATGGTTGGATGAAACTGAACAAATTCTAAATCTTCTAAAATAGCTCCAGCATGATAAGCAAGCGATAAACCGTCACCAGATGCAACAGAGGAATTGGAGGTTTGACTAAAGAGTTGACCAATACCACCTGTCGCGAGTACAACATGTTTCGCATGAATATTGTGTCGATGGCCATGACCATCACTTACTAAGACCCCAGTGCAACGGCCTTCAGTTATGTTTAACTCTAAAACTGCATGAAAAGGGAGCCTGGTTACTTTATCTTGTGTTTGACTAAGCAAGTAGTGCAATAACATCTTTCCAGTTTGATCGCCGCCCGCATGTAAAATTCTTCGTTGAGTATGCGCGGCTTCTTGCCCCAAATTAGGAAAACCATTAGAATTGATGTCAAATGGAAGTCCTTTTGACATCAATTTCTCTACGATAGTCTTCCCTTCATGTACTAGAAGTTCGACGCGTTCTATGTGTGCATGATGAGCAGTTGCATGCATGGTATCAATGGCATGTATCGAAGGTGAATCATCTGGAGCTAAGGAAACTGCAATACCACCTTGAGCTAGTGCAGTATTACTAGTAAAAGGATCTTCTTTTGTGAGGACAGCAATAGACATAGAAGAGGGAAGAGAGTGTGCGAGCATCAACCCTGCAACTCCACCACCGATTATACAAATATCATACATTTTTCACACCAACTTTACGGGTAAGTTTACAGATGTCTTGACACTATTAATGACATAAAGATACAGTGATTACAAGTAGAAAATCTTTTTTGAAAGGAATTTGGTGATTATTTATGATTTACTTAGATACAGCCGCCACATCACCAATGAGAAAAGAAGCAATTAATGCCTATGTAGAAACGGCAAATAAAGCTTTTGGGAACACACAAAGTTTGCATGATGCTGGTTCCACTGCTGCTGAATATGTAACATCGAGCAAACAACTATGGGGACGTTTTTTAAATGGTCGTGCTGAGGGAGTTTACTTTACCGCAAATGCCACAGAAGGAAATCAATTAACGATTCGTTCCCTTTTAAGAGGAAGACCTTCAAAATTTAAAGATATAATAACAACAAAGTTAGAGCATGCCTCTGTACTTACAACAATGTTCGAATTAGAAAAAGAAGGGTATCGCATAAATTATATTCCGGTAGACGAATTTGGGGTTATAGATTTTGAAGAGTATAAAAAAGCCGTTAATAAAGAAACCGCTTTAGTCGTAATGCAGCTCGTGAATTCGGAAATGGGCGCAATTCAACCTGTTGAGTCCTGTGCGGATTATGCGAAGCAATTTGGTATACCAATTCATTGTGACATTGTTCAAGGATTCGGAAAAATCCCACTAGACTTAGCTACTCTAGGAGTAACGTCTGCCGTATGTTCAGCTCATAAAATTGGGGGGCCAAAGGGAGTGGGAGTCGTGTATATAGATCCTTCTGTGCACTGGGAATCAGTCTATGAAGGGACTACACATCAAAGTGGATTTCGAGCTGGAACAGTAGATGTTCCAGCAATTGTGGCAGCAACAATTGCTGCTAAATATGCATTAGCTGATCAACAGGATGCTTATCAACAAGCAAGCCGATTGCAAGAATTCCTGACTGCCCATTTACCTGAAGGTGTACAACTTGTAGGGAACCTATCAACAAAATCACCGTTTATTCAAGGTCTTATTCTCCCACATGTTGAAGGTCAATGGATGATGCTAGCGTGTAATCGTCAGCAAATCGCAATATCGACAGGAACTGCATGTAAAATAGGGTATGGAGAAGCAATGTCTGCGATGAGTGCTATTGGTTTTGAAAGTGATGTGGCAAGAAAATTTGTCCGAATATCTTTTAATCAATATACGACAATAAGTGAGGTAGAATCATTTATACAAGTTATAAATCAATCCTTGATTGATAATAACACGAGAGTCACCCAATAAGCAGGGTGACTCTCGTGTTATGTATATAACAACTTATCTAAGCTTTAATTAATAATTGAACTTACAGTGAATAAATAAAATGAAACTCTAACAACCTTTATTCATCATTTCTCTAATACTCTTAATATACATAACAATAACAAAAGGAAAAAAATACTTAACTGGCTTGTATATTCACTTTTAGATGGAATTTCAAATAACAAATTACATAAAAAGGAGAACGGACTTGTTTCAAGTCGGTTCTCCTTTTTGTTAATTGCTTAATGAGGTTGTTCAAAAAGTATCAAC
>NZ_ALJG01000311.1 GCF_000286315.1 Paenisporosarcina sp. TG20
TTTCAAGGTGCGAAACTTAAGTTGGTTATTATGTTGTACAACTTTACTCAACCGATGACCATAAAGAATGTTTACTTCTAATTGTGACAGAAATGCCATTGGCAGCTGATCGTTTCCTCCAGTAATTTCATAGAAATGAATATCTGGGTTTAACAAGATCATAAATTCACGTAATATGTCAATAAAAGCTAACTCAGATAAACCTTCAATTGCAAGAAGTACCTTAATCTTTTCAATTGCTCCGGAAGATAAAGTCACTCCGTTAGGGTTATATCTTAAAAAAGTGTCCATTGAGTATTTATCGTATTCCTTTATTACCCAGCACCAGTTTTCTAGTGGATTAATATTGATATAGTCAATTACTGGTTGAATTACTGAGAATAATAACTTTTCTGCCGTTTTACCCTTCTCGTGAGGGGCTACTGGATAACAAAGAATATCGGGATCCTTTTCATACAGGTATCGGCGGGTTAATATTCCGTTTACATAAAACAGGTCGTTAGGAGTGCTATTTATAAATTGGTTAATGGGTAATCTGAATTTTTTAATGTATTCCAAAGATAAATAATGAGAATTTGGAATACGCATGGCTCCAGCTTCCATATACTCTCCATTAATAAAAGGTGATCGTATCGTATAGATACGCCCACCAACTCTGTCTGAGGCTTCAAGGATAGTTACGCTATGCCCTGCCTCCTTTAATAGAGAGGCAGCCACCAATCCAGACATACCCGCGCCGACAATAATTACTTTTTTGGAATTTTGCGTTTTATTAAGTCCGTGTTTAACCATTGAAATCATTTTATTGGGTGATAAACAAGAAAACATATTATGTCATTTCTCCTTTGCACCCTCATCTTTCTGTAAAAGTAAATCATCACTTTTTGAGGTTTACTATCAATCTATTCTATTGGGAATATTTCTATGAAAAACCCAATATTTCAATAAGATAGGATGGCATTGTATTATTGCCTGTTGACAATGTTTTGGTTGATGTTTATAATTTTAGTAATTGTTTAGATCGTTTACGCTTTGATAAAGAATAGTAATCATGTTGAAGGAAATTAGAGAGTGTGTCACTTGCTGAAAGATACACTTCCCTCTCATGCGATGAACCTACTTTGGAGCTGTCATGCAAACATGACCGTACCT
This sequence comes from Paenisporosarcina sp. TG20, assembly GCF_000286315.1. Lineage (GTDB taxonomy): Bacteria > Bacillota > Bacilli > Bacillales_A > Planococcaceae > Paenisporosarcina. The sequence continues at coordinate 1,153 of NZ_ALJG01000311.1, forward strand.
TCGCGATAAGAAGGAATAAGTTGTGCTCAATTTTTTGAGCAAAACAAGGTGGTACCGCGGAAACATGCGTTTTCGTCCTTTTATTAGGATGAGAGCGCATTTTTTTATGCGAATTAAGGGGGAGTAACAATGAAAAAGATAGTATTTGTTGGTGCCGGTTCTATGGCACAAGCTATTATACACGGTTGGATGAAAGAGGCCACAGTGGCCCCAGAAGATATATATGTAATGAACAAATCAGATCATGAAAAATTGACTTCTCTTAACGAAAAATACGGTGTACAGCTGGTTGATGATGATAGAGAAAATATAAAAACTGCTGACTTGATCATATTAGCAATGAAACCAAAAGATGTTGTGGCAGGCATGAAATCAGTTGCACCATATCTATCGTCTAATGCAGTCGTGTTATCAGTACTTGCAGGTGTTCCAATGGATACCATTGAAAATGGTCTTGGAAAGCGTCCAATTGCACGTTGTATGCCAAACACCTCAGCAACAATCGGCATGTCTGCAAGTGCTTTAGCTTGTAATGATTTGGTAAAAAATGTGGACAAACTAGAACTCATTCGACTATTAAAAACCATTGGTACGGTTATAGAAGTGGAAGAAGAAGAACTTCACGTTGTTACCGCTTTATCAGGCAGTGGACCAGCCTATATATATTACTATGTGGAAGCGTTTGAAAAAGCGGCGGTTGCGAGTGGACTAACATCCCAAGTAGCACGAGACTTGCTTGTGCAAACATTAGCAGGCTCTGCAGAGATGTTAAAACAATCAAGCGATACACCAGCTAGTCTTCGTAAGCAAGTCACTAGTCCAGGTGGGACAACAGAAGCTGGCATAGAAGCTTTACAGGAAAGTGGTTTTGCGGACATACTAGCACGTTGTTTAAAAGAATCTGAAACACGTTCCCGTGAGCTTGGAAAACGTTACTTATAGTAATGGAAATAGGTTAAAGACTGTTGGAAGAAAAATACTAGTTTCTGACAACTCCCACAGCTAAAGCAGTGGGGTTCTAGGGTACCGTGGATACATAGTATCTGGTAATGAGTTCTAATACAAATTGAAAAGGACCTGAAATAAGGTCCTTTTGGCTTCTTATTGAACAATAGAAGATTAGTTTTTTTATTCACACGAGTCAATTTCATAACTCCTCAATTAGATAATCAACACGAACATTTAATTGTTATCCGTTAATTTTAGACTGCTATCGTTTGATTGTAGCGCAAGGCGACTTTAGTTGAAACAGCACAAGCTGGAAGCCCCGCAGGAAAGACGCTGGCCAAAAGCCAGTGTCTTTTGCGACGAGTAACGGCAGGAGCACATGTTTTTAGAGTGACGAGGAGATTGAAGCCGTGCCCCACGGAAAGCGTCCGCATGGAGCGGAAATCAACTTTGTTCGGATATTATTACTAGATTTTTTATTATGAAATTGACTCGCACTAAAAAATTTAAAATAAATTACTCAAGTACTTTTAATCATGAAAAAAAAAACTTTTTTCAGGACATGTTTTTCGAGTGGAAAATCTCATCCATTTCTTTTTTCAGCTTCATTGTGATTGATTTTCTTTCTTCATTAGATAACTCATCTTCTGTATAACCAAATAAGTAATTATTTAAATCAAATTGTCTGAGCTTACATTTTGTATGAAAAATATTTTCTCCATACACATTTACATCAATCATTTGATAATATTCTTGCAAACTCTCTGGTATATAGTTTTGAATTGAATTGATGTCATGATCAATAAATAACTTATGGCCCGTTACGTCTCTAGTAAAGCCTCGAACACGGTAATCAATATTCATGACGTCTGTTTCAAACGAGTGGATTAAATAATTCAACGCTTTTAATGGTGAAATTTCACCGCAAGTTGATATATCAATATCTGCACGAAATGTACTAATACCTTCATCTGGATGATATTCAGGATAAGTATGAACCGTAATGTGACTTTTATCTAAGTGGGCAACTACTGCTCCAGGAAATGGTCCTGGAGATTCTTTAAATGATTCAACAGATGCCTCATCAACAGGCCCTTCTGAAACTAAAATTGTCACACTTGCACCTTGTGGTTCATAATCTTGTTTAGCTATATTTAAAATGTTGGCTTCTATAATGTCTGATACATTGGTTAATATACTTGTTAAACGATCAGCATTATATTGCTCATCAATATAGTTAATATAGGTCTCTCGTTCTTCTTTTGTTCTTGTATAGCAAATATCATACATGTTAAAGCTCAGTGTCTTTGTTAAATTATTAAAACCATGCAATTCAATTCGCTGCTTTTGGGTTAAACTCATTTTGTAATCCCCTTTTTCATTAAAAAATTTTTGTTATTCGAATGTATCAAATTAGTTCTTCAGAGTAGTATGGGTTTAAAAATGTAATCATAATACCCTACTTGCTTTATTTTTCCACAGATTGGATATCTAAAACATAAAATGTGAAATATGAACTTGTGATTTTATTTATGTATTTCCCTGATAGTGATTAAGTTTCAAAAACCAAAACTTAAAGACACCGAATAAATTGATAATAATAAGTCGAAAATTAGCGACTAGACTAATACATTATTATTAGTGTACATTGACTATCTTTACTATACAAACAAAAGAGCAAAGAAACAGATAAGTCAAAAAACATTATCATGAGCTTGTGAAGCACTATATTTAGGATGAATTTGCTATACTAGACCAAATACATAAGAGGAGGCTTATATTATATGGCTAAGTTATTTGAAGAATATACAATCAAAGATGTAACATTTAAAAATCGTATCGTTATGGCGCCGATGTGTATGTATTCTAGTCATAATCAAGATGGACAAGTAGAAGATTGGCATCGCGTCCATTATTCAACTCGAGCAGTAGGACAAGTGGGCTTAATCATATTAGAAGCATCAGCAGTCCTTCCACAAGGTCGAATATCTGCACAAGACTTAGGAATTTGGAGTGATGATCATACAAGTGGTTTAACAGAGCTTGTAAATTCAATGAAACTTCATGGATCCAAGACGGGTATTCAACTAGCTCATGCTGGCCGAAAAGCAACTGTCGATGGTGATACATTTGGTCCTTCGCCACTTGCATTTAATTATCATTATAAAACGCCAATCGAGATGACAAAAGCAGATATCACAGAAACAATTGAAGCTTTTAAACTCAGTGCGATTCGCGCAAAAAAAGCGGGCTTTGATGTCATCGAACTCCATGGTGCTCACGGCTATTTAATTAATGAATTCTTATCTCCTTTAACGAATAAACGAACAGACGATTACGGAGGAAGTGTTGAAAATCGTTATCGATTGCTACGAGAAACCATTGACGCAGTTCGTTCCGTATGGGAAGGACCATTATTCGTACGTATTTCTGCACATGATTATTCTGAAGGCGGCATGACACCTGAAGCATATGTAACAATGACGAAATGGATGAAAGAACAAGACGTTGATTTAATCGATGTAAGTTCAGGTGCCAATGTACCAGCAGCTATTGATTCTTATCCTGGGTATCAAGTAAAGTTCTCAGAAACAATTAAACACCAGACGCCAATAGCAACAGGTGCAGTTGGCATGATTACATCTCCACTACAAGCAGAAGAAATCTTGAAAAATGACCGTGCCGATATGATTTTACTAGCACGTGAATTACTTCGTGATCCTTACTGGGCATATCGTGCTGCAAAAGAATTACAAATAGAAATTAAGTCCCCTGTTCAATATGAACGAGGCTGGGTGTAAACCTAATTTCCTCAATCTGAAATCAACCATCATTTTTAAGGGCTGGCCTTAAAAGTCATTTTCTATGACTTTTGGACAGCCCCTATTTTTATTTAGTTAATTGACTTAAAGCTTGTTGAACAGTGGACATTGTATTAAGTGTGGATAAATCCCCATAGTTTTCTATGGCTTTTAAAGCAAGTTCAGGTCTTATACCTGTACATATTGGCGCAATGCCTAGTAAATTTAAAATGGAATTAATCTTATATAAAAATTCTATCACGACGCTATCAATATTATATATTCCTGAAAAATCAATAATTAAATAGTTTAGATTATGCTCTAGAGCCTTCTGTGGAATAATTTCCATTAGTTGTATGACTCTATCTTCACCAATGGTACCAACTAGAGGAAGAACAGCTATCCCTTCGGATACGGGGACAATAGGAGTACCAATTTCATTTATTACTTTGTTAAGCTTTCTCTCTGAATCTTTCCTCGTAGTTATATCCCTCATAATAGATTGAATGGCTTTTTTTTCACCGAATTGCACGGGATGACAATATAATTCTACTTCCACAGGAGTGCCATCAAATCTATATATCTTCGCTTCGATTAAATTTCCTATTTCATTCTCTTCTGTTGCCTTTCGTATTCTTTCAATTATAATATCCTTACTTTCATCAGCAAATACCTCTACAACATTTGCACCAATAATCTGTTCCTTAGTTGCTTTAAAAAATTCACTACCCGATTGATTTATGTATAATACTTTTTGATTGGAATGAATAATTGTCGTTTCGAATGAATATTCAACAATTTGTCGGTACATGTTCTCTTTTTCTAAAATAGTCACATTAGGGACTTCTGGAATTTTCTCCAATTTAAACACCTCTTTTTTAAATTTTAATACTTTTCGAAATATGACTTTTTTATTCTCTATATCTATAATTTAATTATAACTTAAATATTTCTTCAAAATAAGTTGTCAGATGGCAATATGATGATTTTCATATTAAAAATCGAAAAATCTTAAACGTTGGTAAAATACAGTACCATTTTTTAGGATATAAAAGATTTTATATTTTGAGACTGCTATCAAAACATGTTCCATCAACTTTCTTGAATTAAACACCTTTAAGATTAATTATAATTGAATTGGATAAACTATCAACAACTATATGGTTGGGGGTAAATCATGGAGCTAATGAAAGAAATGTTAATTTTACTTGGCCGAGTAGTTACGATTTTGCCATTATGCTTATTGTGACATTATTTATGGGAAGAAGATCTATCGGAGAACTTCCAGTTTTTGATTTTTTAATTCTAATGTCCCTTGGGGCAGTTGTAGGAGCAGATATAGCTGATCCTAATATCGAACATTTCCCTACAGCTGTTGCAATAATATTAATAGGGTTGCTACAAAAATCATTTGCTGTTTTGAAGATTAGAAATAGAAAATTCGGCAAGTTAATTACTTTTGAACCCGTAATTGTAATACAGGATGGTGTAATGCTCGATAGCAATCTAAAAAAAATTCAATATTCTATTGATAATCTATTGCTACTCTTAAGACAAAAGGATATTTTTGATTTAAGTATTGTTCAATTAGCAATTATTGAAGGTAACGGAAACTTAACGGTTATGAAGAAACCACACAAAGAAAATGTTACAAATGAAGATTTAAAAATCGAAAAATTACACAGTGGGATGTCTTACCCTGTTATTGTAGAAGGTAAATTGTATATCGAGGTTCTAGATTATTTGCAATTTAGCTCAACTTGGATAACAGAAAAATTAAGAAGTGCTGGTGTAAATGATATAAATCAAGTATTTTTCGCAACTATTGATAGGGAAGAGAATTTAATCATTTCTTTAAAGCATGTTAAACCCAAAAAGTTACCACCACTTAATCATTGAGCAGGATTCTACACCCTGCATTTCCAGTTAATTCCCAACACCCGCCAACAAAGCTAATAATTCATATACCGAACTGGAATTAACAATATTCACATAAAAACTAGTTTAGGATTGTATCTTCAATTTCAAATTAATTTACTGTCTTATTTTTCTAAAGCTCCCGTTGCTTTAAGTGGAAAACTTCAGATGCGGAAAGCCCCATCAATCAACCTTAACCTTTTGCAAAAAAACTGATTTCTACTTTATTCAGGAAAAATCAGTTATCTTGTGAAATCTTTAATTTGTTAGATTTATAATAAAATGGTCAGAGATTTTACATACTTATCTACTAATATTTTCTTCGCTTCATCATCTAACTTGTAGTAAAATTTCTCGTTTGGAAGAATGATATGGCTCAGAAATATACCTACTAAGTGACGTGAGATAAGCTCTGTGTCGACTTGTTGATTGATTTTAGAAAAGTGTAAGTCTAAAGCTTTTTTTAAATGGTCAAGGATAATTACAGGGAAATTGATTTCATCACTTAAATTACCTTTTAGACTTTCCGATATAAGCATTTTGACTAAAGGAGCATTTCTAGAAATAATCTTTAGGCGATTGTCAATGACTTTCCCAAAAAATGCTTCTGTCTTTTCTTGTTCGGCAAATTGCATGAGCTTGGTATTAAACTGTTTTTCAAGTACATTTTTAATAACCGTCATAAACAAATTTTGCTTAGATGAGAACTTACGAAACAAAGTGACTTCAGCTACATCTGCCTCTTTTGCGATTTCCTGTGTAGTCGCCTGTAGTCCTTTATTCGTGAATATTTTCACAGCGGCTTGTAAAATCTGCTCCGATTTATCTTTCACTGACATCATCCCCTAATTTACTGGTATGTCCTATTCCATTTTAGGCTTTACTTTTACAAAACGATCGAAAATGATCAAAATTGCAGGCATAACTACAATGGTACTAAACAAAGCCAACGAAATATTAATTAGAGTCATCATACCGAAATTACTCAAAATAACAAAGTCTGAAGCTAGTAAAGCACTAAAACCACCAATAGTGGTAATGGAAGATACAAAAATGGGTTTCCCTATTTTTTGATTGGCAAGTTTAATTGCTTCAATAGCGGATCGGCCATTTTCTCGCTCTTCATAAAATCTTTCCATGATTAATATGGTGAATTCTGTCCCGATTCCGATAATTAATGCACCTAAAGTTGCTGTCAAAGGGGTATAGCTAATCCCTGCCAAATTCATAATGCCCCCGCTCCAACCAATGATTAAGATGATTGGTATTAAGGGAATTAAAGCTTTAATTGGATGCCTGTAGATGGCTAGTAATCCAACAAAAACAAGTAGCATAGCTAACAAAGTAATTTTATATCTCCCGGTTGTTAAGGCTGAAACCATTTCAACATCCAACACAGCTTTTCCTGTTACTGTTGTTTTCATAGTATCAGAGTCATTGTCAAGAAGGTATTCATTTAAATCTTCTAAAAAGAGTTTTAAATCCTCTGCCTCTAAATGTTTAATTCCAACGGTTATGACACCTTTTGTTTCTGATTCATTTATAAATAACTTGAGTTGTTGTTCTGGAATCTCTTCTACTTGTTCTTTTAAAGTAGATTCTGTTGCGATTTCTCCATTGTTCATTTGTTTTAGTACTTCTGTAATTGAATTTGAATCAACTACAATCCCTTGAAAACTTACTTTAATATCTTCGGTTGTAGCTTCTATCCAGTCAAAAGAACTTTGAGTGAGAATATTCTCTCCTTCATATACAATGGACACTTGGTCTGTGGTACCTACAATATCTCTTAATTTATGAATATCTTCTAGGGCCTGGGTATCTTGAGGCATAAACGTTTCAACGTCAGTTTCCGCTTCAGCATCTAGGTCAACCCATATTCCAAAGCCAGCGGCAACTAAAGCTAGAAGAATAATAAACCATCTGCTAGAAACTAGTCTTGTTGTCAAACCTCCTAAAATACGTTCAAACAATGAAGACTTTACGGGCTTTTTAATAGGTGAATTCGTTTTTCCTTTCACAAAAAAGTGATCTCTTGTAAAAAGTAGTGGTATTAAAATCATGACCCCTACCAAGAAGCTGATCATCATTCCAACCGTTAGCATTTTACCAAAGTCTTGAATCATTGGAACCGGCGAGGTATAAAGAGCAATAAAGCCTAGTGAAGTAGCAATCAGAGCCGTAAATACTGCTGGAACCATTTTTGTGACAGTTCGATATAAACTTCTATGTGCGCGACTTTCGAATTTTTTATTTTTCATAATGCTCTTCACCTTCTTCCATTTCTTCTGCATAACGACTTTGAAACTGAATAGTATAGTCAATACCAAGACCAATAAGGATTGGGAAGACTGCCATCGAAACCATTGTTATCGGAATGTTAAACCAGCCCATGAAGCCGACTGTTCCAATAACTGCTAGTAAAATAATTCCGAGCGGTAGTAATCTCCACCTAGCTTTAAACGTAATGAGTAAGACAATAACCATAGCTACTACTGCAAGCATCATCATTTTTTTCATACTCTCTTGCATAGAAGAACGGATAGCTCCATCTAGTACAGGTTTTCCTGAAAGCATGGTTTCCGTACTTTCTAACGGATGATTATCCAGGTAGGAATGAATGGACGCCACTATCTCACTCTTCTCTTGATCACTTACCTCACCTTTAAACTTAATGGACATCATCATATATTGGTCATCTAGAATAAGTTGACTAAACGCATCTCTCATTTGATCATATTCATCGTAAATCAGTTGATCTAAAGTTTTTTGTGTTTCAGGTAATCCAGAGGTAAAAGCATCTGAAAATTCCTGCATACTAGCCAAGTTTGTGCTTACGGATTTCAACTGTGTTCCTATTTGACTCAACTTTACTCCTAATTCTTTCGATTCTGTCTGTTGTTTCTGTTGACTTTCTAGAGCAGATTCCATCCCAGTTGACCCATTTTGTGTCTGTACTGATCCTTCAAAAAGTATTTTTGATTTGTTCGCAGCTTGTTCTCCCATTTCGTTTAACTTACCACCAGTATCATTAACACCATCAATTACCTCTGATAGTCCTTCCTGATATTTCTCACCCTGTTTAGCGGTCATCTGGTTGACTAGCATAACAGGACTAACCATACTGTAAACATTTGGGTTGTCTTGCAGCAATTGTTCGAGTCCTTCCATGTGTTTGAAGTTGTCTAAAGATAGCAAAGTTTTCTGATCATCGCCTTCATACACAACGATGATTGACTCGCCTCCAAATTCTTTTTCTAAAGCAAGATTTTCTTGAAATACGTCTGAATCACTTCTGACTAATGTGTCATTTCCCGTTGCCATCTCAACACTTTTAACCCCAACTGCAAAGATTACAATTAATATTACAGTGAGGAATATCATTTTTAAGGGTTTGTTCTTCAATAACCAGGCCAAGCGTTTAAGAATAAACATAATTGGTAGCTCCTTTTCTTAATCTAATGTAAGTGTGTACTAACATACATTATACACAGGAGTTTTTTAAATACAAGAGGATAACAAGATGTTATTTATTGGAAATCTTAAGCCGCCATCCAAGTAATTAATTACGACAAAAACTCGCTTGGTGTGATTAAACACCAAACGATTGATATGATAAATGATATTATTTTATGAATCGATCATAATAATTTTAACATTACTCCAATTCTAACCATTTCTCTAAGAACTCACTATTATCCTCTTCAAAGTATTCTTTCAAGAAGTCTGCAAATATCTTACTATCAACATACTTAAACTTATATGTGTTGAAATACTCAGATAAGAAGTGAAGTGCTCCCACTTGTCCCCCATGATCATTAAAGAAGTCCCTTAACAAAATTGGAGTCTTCCCATAGACAGTTGGTACATATTCACCGCGTTCAAATTCATTTAATGGAATATTTACAATGTCACTAGTAGGACTAATTTGCGATAGATTGCTTGCAAATTCAAATCCAATCGATTCATTATACTTTTCAGTTAAGTATATTGACGTCACAAATTCTGTTAAACCTTCATCCAACCAGGCATCTTTATGTGGATCATTTGAAACCATATAATAAAACCATTGATGTGCAATTTCGTGAACAAGTGTGCGTTCAAAACTTTGTGAGTCGTTAGAAACTTCAATCACATTTGGATATTCCATATTTCCATTGTTGCCGATGATATCTAATTCATGAAAAGGATTTTCTCCTAAGTTCAATTTATTTACAGGGTTTTCATATTTCCTTGATTTTATTGACTACTTCCCAAACTGAAAAAACCAAAGGCATTACAACGCCAATGGTTTTAATTCAATTTCTTACTCTCTTTACCTCTTACTATGATTTCATAAGGTATTTCTTCGATTAATAGTTCTTCTCTTTTAAGTTTAATTATCTCTTGTACATAATTTTCGATTTCTTTTACTTTTTTATCGGAATTCCACCACCACTTAGATTTGTTCAAATCTGTTTTGATAATAATCTGTAAAGGTTCTGGGTGGAAAGAATAGGCAAATCCTTTATATTCCTCAAACTTTTTATCTGTTTCCTCCCTAATGGTGGTGAAAATCGGATGCCATTTTTCATCTCTCAATTCATTTTCACTTCTTCTATTTACTTTGACATCAAAATTCATATTTGTTTTTGAAGAAATTGCATCAGCTACAAGGTTACTGATTTCCTCCTTCACTGCATTATAATATTCTTTTGTTCCTTCAATTCTTATCTCAATAAAAGATGTAGTTGGGTTAATACTCACCGAACTAAACTGATAATTTTTTTCATTTAATACTTCTGATGTTATTTTTATTGTTTCATTTAATTGCTCCGTTTGTTTTTTTTCTTCCTCACTCACTTCAACTTGTATATCTAAAATGTCGAATATAACTTCTACATCCTCAAACCTTATTTCTTTTGAAACATCATGTATTAATGATTTCATTCCTTTTCCATGATTATCTTCAAATTTTTCATCTTTGACCTGAACTCTAAGTAAGCGTTCTTCAGAAGAAAAACTTAATGATGCTTCACCGTATCCATGTTCATTAAATTCCTGACTAACTTTAGTCAATAACGCTTCTATCTTTTGATGTTCTTTCTTGGTATCTTCTATACTTGCAGCTAATGTCTTTTCACTATCATTAAGATTACTGATCAAAACAAAAAAGGAAATAAGACAACCAACTGTCCCTAACAAAATTAGTAACTTTCTGTTCATTTTCACCCTCCAAAAAACAGATTTCTTTATCATTAATATGCTACTGAAAGTCCTCTATTTCCTTTTGTAGCTCATTGTACATTTAATAATCTATATTTATGTAACTTGTTATGTTAAATTGAAATATTTCAGTTTCAAAATTATATTTTTCAATACGTCAGTTGCTAACTGTTGTACTTCTTTTTTGGTCTTTTCATCGAACTTATCGTCTGGTAATACTAATGAGATTTCAGCGTTTTTATCTAATAAGACTTTACCTTGTACAGCAACATCAAAGCCCTTTGCATTTAAACTTTGCATGATGTCTCCCATTAAATCGTTATGACTAAGCCTTTGAGAAAAGTGATTTCCTGCATTTTCCGAGTTATAAATACTGGTTACGTTAAATTGAAATAAATCAGAATCAAAATCATTTTGCTTAATAACGTCAGTTGCTATTTGTATTGCCTCTCTTTTGGTCTTCTTATCCAATTTTTCGTTTGCTAATTTAATTATTATTTCAATGTCTTCATTAGGTAAAACAGCATGGTCTAAAACAATCCCATAATTTCCGTCATGAAACTTTGTCTTATCTGTCCCATCAGAATTTCTAATTCATGATTTTCTTCTTGGGATAAATGAGAACCAAGATTAATATCTTCTTTTTCTTTTCCAGAAACCTGTATATATAAATACAAGGATGCAATTACCAGTAAAAGCGAGACAAAGCCGATTACACTAAGTTTTCCTTTTTTCATAACAACACCTCACTTTTAAGGGTATGCCTTTAATTCCTTTAAAAGAATATAAAAGTATTTCACTAAACTGCTGCGTTACCTCAATAAGCAATAGGAGCTGCCAAATTGACAACTCCTTGTTCCACTCTTGCACCTATTAATTCAAGAATATTGCTATCTTTTTACTTGGTCTTTATTGGATTGGATATACCACATTGGCACTTCCAGCAGTTCGCCCTCATCTTCCTCATGACATGTGGATTAAAGGTGATTACCACAAAGACCGTTTGCCTAAGCAGACGATAATCCATTCATAAAAGCCATTTTTTCATACTCCTTACTCAACTAACTAAATCTGAAATAATTTCGCGTTTGTCCTTTGCAAACACTTAGGGATATCATTTCTATAATTTTTTAACCCAAAATAACAGGTATCAGTAATTTGTTGAAACAAACTATGGTGGAAAAAGCAGTTTTTATTAAAATATAGCAACAGATCCACTCAACTTTTATATGAATGGATTTGTTACTATATTAATCATTAGAAAAAAGTGTAACTTATTTTTTATCAAATAAAACTTTACATTCGCTGTGTTGAATGACGGACTTTTCTACCTGAATTGTTGTGTGTTCTATTTTACATTTATCTCGTATTAAATTTATTGCCTGTTGTAAAATTTCTTGTTCATCCTTGTCATCCTCAATCAATAGATGGCAGGTTAATGAATCCAAACCAGAGGTAATTGTCCATACGTGCAGATCATGTGCATTAATAACACCGTTTATATCCTCTAGCAATTCAATTACTTCAATTTTGTTTATAGTAGGAGGAGAACCTTCCATTAAGATATGAATACTTTGTTTCAAAACACCCCACGCACTTTTTAAAATTAATATAGCAACCAGAACAGATATTAAAGGATCAGCGATATACCAATCAAAAACGAGCATCAAAAAACCTGCGATTATAGCACCTACAGACCCGAGCGCATCTCCCACAATATGTAGGTAAGCACTTTTCAAGTTGATGTTGTCTTTCACATCAGCTTTCCTAAGTAGAGTCCAGGCACTTAACAAGTTGGCTAGTAATCCAATGGATGCAATAATCATCATGGTACCGCTTGCTACAGACGGTGGTTGGTCAATACGTTGAATAGCTTCAAAAATGATAAACCCTGCAATCACAAACAACGTAACGCCATTAAATAATGCAGCTAGTATTTCAAACCGATAATAACCATACGTCTTATTTGAAGATGGTGGCTTACTCGCAAACCATATGGCGATAAGACTTAAGGCCAGTGAACCAGCATCAGATAGCATATGCCCACTATCAGATAACAACGCTAAGCTATTCGTGATAAGTCCACCAATAAACTCCAATACCATAATGCCTGTGGTTATGAGTAATGCTATAATGAGACCTTTTCGATTTCCATCTCTATTTTCATTAAAGTGATTATGGCCATGATCATGCTGATGTCCCATTCAAATTCCTCCACCTAATAATTTGTATGGCTTTATATAAATATTCTAATTATTGTATACTTGTAATTTATATTTAATTCTATTATTTTCAAACTATAGTAACTAACGTGACAGCTATAACATCATGATGCAATACTTTATTTTGCACAAAAGCATTCATACTATAATCACTACCTAAATATTAAATCAATTTCATCAATCTCTTCTTGTGTTAATTGAACGTCCAAAGTCGGTAAATTTTTAATGACTTGTTCAGGTTTTTTCGCACCTGGTATGAGTGCATCAATGGAAGGACGTGTTAAATACCATGCAAAGACTAGGTGAGACATTTCAATTTGCTTATCTTCGGCAATTTTACGCAATAATTCAACCTTTTGTAAGTTTCTAGCAAAATCTTCACCTTGGAACAGTGGATTTTTAGAACGACCGTCTTCAAATGTTGTGTTTATATTGTATTTCCCTCCTAATAATCCTTTTGCTAGAGGGAAATATGGAACAAATGAAATATTGTTTGCTGCTGTGTAAGGGAGAAGTTCTTTTTCAGCACTACGTTTGAATAAATTATATTCAGATTGTAGGACATCGACATAACCATCTTTGTTTGCTTCTTTCAATTGTTCAATTGAGAAGTTTGAAACGCCAATTGCTTTAATTTTTCCAGCAACCTTTAATTCTTGTAAAGCTCCTACCGCTTCATCTTTTGGAGTATGTTCATCGGGAAAATGAATATAAAATAGATCAATATAATCTAATTGTAGTCGTCTTAAACTTTTGTCAACTGCTTCTTTTAAAAATGTGGGTGAGTTATTCAATTCGACTTTACCATCAACAAAGTTATGTGCACCTTTTGTTGCAATAACAATATCCTGTCGGTTTCCTTTTTCTTTTAACACTTCTCCTATAAGTACTTCAGATCGTTCTGGACCGTAATAAAAAGCTGTATCCAAAAAGTTGATGCCATAATTAATAGCTGTTCGCACAACTTCTTTTCCCATTTCTTCACTCAAATTCGGATAAATATTATGTCCTCCAACTGCATTTGTTCCAAGACCGATCGGATTTACGTACAAACCTGTTTGACCAATTTGAACTTGTTTAACCATATATACAAGCATCTCCTTTACATAAAGTACTTATATTTAACAAGGCTCTGTTAAAGATTAATGCTGATTTTTACTATGATCAACGGACTTCCATGTAATTGGAAGTCCGTTTCGTTGTTACTAATTCATATTGAACTAACACTACCCGTTAGTTGAATAATACAATTTTAGTATTATTTTCTATTTGCTGACATATCAACTGGGGAATTTAGCTTCGTATCAAGTATTTTATAAAATATATTTATATCATCTAAAGAAATATAATCGGGTTCAAATGGTTGATTGTTTAAAAACAATGTATCTTTATTAGTTTTACCCCAAATCAAACTTTTATTGTCTTTAAAGTCATCTTCATTGTAGTTCCAGAAAACTGAGTCTTCTTTAACCTCTTCATAATTGAAGGAACTGCTATGTAATAGCATTTTCTCTTCAAATACGTAAACGTATAAAACTTCCTTACCTTTATAAAAAAATAAGTCCAATCGTTCAGATTGAACATCGACTAATTTGCTTAAATCGAATTCTTCTTCATCCACCGAATTAATTATGATTTCTTCATATTCTTTATTGTTATCGTTATTAACTGTACAACCGGTAATGATAAAAACAGAAAGAATCAATAAAAACGTCTTAACTTTGAAATTCAAAGAAATCCCCACACCTTCCATTTCCTTAAAATTTTACATATATTAACTTATTCAACATCATTCCAAAAGAACACTTTTTCTTCAACTAAAGTTAGCAATAGGTAAGCATTTGATGTTATCTCCAGCTTTTCCCCTGCTCCGCACGGAACGTGACAGTTTCCCGTCATTCCGCGTTCCATCTAACAATTTGTACTCAACTATAAGTTCCTCGTTACCCTTAGACAAATTTTCTCCTAAGAGCTCACACTTTGGAAATCCCACGTTCTTACCAGATCGGTGCGATGAACGTTTGGAAAATAATCATTCCATTTCGCTAGACTTGGGGCTGTTCCTCCACCTCCATTACAGAGGTTTCACTAGTCGTACCCCTACCCTCACAAGGATAAATACATTCGCATATTGCTTATAGCAGCCGTTTCGGGTGACAGCCCTTGATTCAACGTTCCTTACTTTCCAAGTACCTTACAACGTAGCTATACATTCTAAACGTAGGTGCTTCCTTTAAGCCTGTGAACTGGATACCGCCATTGTTCGGTATAGTGTATTTCAGAGGGTGCATTTTTACTTTACACCATTCACCCCATCATTGGATGGTACACAAGTTTCCTCATGTTCTAACTTTAGACCCGTACCTTCGGAAGTTCGTCAGTTCCTTTATGTAGGAACTATTCTCACCATATCTAGTTTTTCAGCCATGCGGTCTATCCTTCGGCATACCTTTTCCATAGGAATTGGCTTCAGCCTAGTTCAACCGAATCTACCTGTGCTTCACACCCCATGACCAGTCAATCATGACGCATGCAGGAGTATTGATGGGATAGTTTCAGGAAACATGGCTCCATCATTCCTATCCTCCGTTGTAAAGTTGAAATTTATTTTTATAAATCTCCTGTATTTTCACGCTAAAAAGCGCTTATAACAGAACTTGTCGCGCGTCAGCAATAGGTAAGCATTTGAAGTTATCTCCAGCTTTTCCCCTGCTCCACACGGAGCGTGCTAGTTTCCCAGCACTCCGCGCTCCATCTAAAGATATGTACTAAATTATAAGTTCCTAGTTACTCATAGATTTGAGATTATAAACTTGTTTCCATACCGCATTGTTCACGGTATTGGTTTATCTTCTGAACCATGGGTTCAGTAATTCCAAGTTTGTTTATGAGTGTGTCAATCGTCGTTGTGTTTGTATGATGGATTAATTCATGTATCTCTTTATGTAGAATGCGTAAATTATTAAATTTATCGCTTCCACCGAGATGTAACGGAAAGTAATGATGGCAGTGAACTTCACTTGCAGATAGGAACTCGCCTGTGATTTCACATTTTCCCATTTTCATACTATACCGACTTATTCGATTATCCATATATTCGACACTTCGTGTCGGAAGTTTAGATTTCATTAATTGTGAAATTTCCTGTTGAATATCTGAACGAAGCGTTTTTTGTATCCTTTCTCTTCCCGTCTTTGTGAAGGGTGTTAGAGATTGGCTAAAATTCATAGCGTTTCTCGTTTTCACATTAGCGAGCGGAAATAGATACACGCCTGAGATTTTAAATGTTTTGAAACCCAAACTATAAAACTTTTTGTAAGTTGGTGGTGGGTTTGTAGGATGTTCATATTTCCCAACAGGTTTCAGACGATTGTGTATAAATGCTTGTACCTCATAGGCAAGACGTGAGAACTCGTTATTGACATGAGTAGCTCGATTAAAATAATTATGAATTCCTAAAACAAAACTATTAAAAAGGAGTGCATTTTGAGCGGTAGGTGAGGCTTTAATTCTTTGAATATGTTTTTTAGCTTCAACCTTGATTTTTCGCTTCTTATTGGCTTTTATACCTGTGTGTGCTACTCTCTTTTTTCCTTTTTGATTCGCACGAATCGTGAATCCTAAGAATTCAGATTCTCGTTTTCGTAGATTTATAACTTGTGATTTTTCTGGAGAAATGTCTAGTTTCAGACGTTGTTTTATATATAGTCTTACCGCATGAAACCATTTTTGGGCCGTTTTCCAATCACGACAAAGGATTTTAAAGTCGTCTGCATAGCGGACGAGATAGCCCTCTTTTAGTTTGGTTCGCTTCTTTGCATAGAGCTCACCTTCTCGTGTTTTGTAAGCTTTGTTAAGAGGGAAAAATTCCCACTGACCAGCTACCCAATGGTCTAAGTCGTTAAGAACAATATTAGAAAGTAACGTCGATAACAACCCACCTTGCGGTACACCCTTGGTAGGAATACCCTCACCATCAATTTCAGCTTTTAGCATTTTAGAAACACAAGCCAAGACCTTACGGTCATGGATACCTAAGTTCCATAGCTGCTTGATTAATAAAGTATGATTGATATTATCAAAGAACCCCTTTATATCAATGTCAACAACGTAATGTAGTGATGATTGATTTACGAGAAATTGTACTCTTGCCATTGCATGATGTGTAGACCGAAGTGGTCTAAAACCGTAATTATGCTTATAAAATTTTGCATCAGCAATCGGTTCGAGAACTTGTTTAAAACATTGTTGTATAATTCTGTCTAGAATGCAGGGAATTCCAAGTGGTCTTGATTTACCATTATCTTTTTCAATAAGCTTCCGTCTTACTTTCTTGGGCTGATAGTACTCCAACTTGTTTCGAATATCTTCTACAAGTTCATCATCAGTTAGCTTTTGAATATCCTTTATTGTTTTTCTATCAGTACCAGGGGTATTAGAACCTTTATTAGACTTTACTGTCCTATAGGATAGTAAGATATTTTCTCTAGATGTTATAATATCGTATAAATTCGAAAAGGATTTTTGTTTGGAAGATTTATCATGTAAATCTGTAAAAGTTTCCGTCATGCCGTAGTAATCCCAATATCGTAAAGTTTGCACTGTGGCGTCACTCCTCTATGAAGTGATGTTCCCACGTTCCTACCCGATCGGTGCAATACACTTTTGGAAAATAATTATTCTATATCAATAGACTTGGGGCTATTCCTCCATTCTCATTACAAGAAATTCATCAGTCATGCCCCTACCCTCACAAGGATAAATGCACTTCGTTTTACCTTATAGCAAACGTTTAGGATGACAGTCCCTGTTGCAACGTTCCTTGTTTTCCAAGTCCCTTACAACCTAGCTATCCGTTCTAGACGTAGGTGTAACCTGTAAGCCTGTGAGCTGGATACCGCCAATTGTTCGGTATAGCGTGTTTCATAGGGTGCATTTTTACTCTACACCACTCACCCCATCTTTGGATGGTACATAGGTTTCCCTATGTTCTAACTTTAGACCCTTACATTCGGTTATTCGTCAGTTCTTTTGCAGTAGAACAATTCTCACCTTATCTAGTTTTTCAGCCGTGCGGCATATCCATTGGCATACCTTTTCCGAAGGAATGGCTTCAGCCTTCGTTCTGCCGAATCTACCTGTACTTCAAACCCCTTGACCTGTCAGTCAGGACGCATGCAGGAGTGTTGACGGGATGGTTTCAAGAAACATGGTTCTATCATTCCCATCCTTAGTTGTAAAGTTAAGATTAATCATAGATAATCTTCTGTTTTTCACGTTTAGAACGCTTATAACAGAACTTGTCGAGCGGCACCCGTTAGTTCAACAAGGTAGTATTATTCATAATAACCCTTAGATTCTGGTAACTCTTTATACTCTTCTTTATTGATGATTATGTTGTGTATGAAATCTGCGAGTTTCAGCAATTTTAATGTATATTCCGGATAATCATCACAATAATTTTTCGTATAAAAAGAAGTAGTCTTGCCATTCATCTGGATATCCCACTTAGTGAAAGATGAAGGAGTGACATCGCATTCTTTTTCATCTATTTCTACTACTGATTCCATAATATCGATACTCATCATTTGCTTATAGATTTGTTCCATTTCTTGTTCCGTTAGGGTAATGTTCGCTTCAACTGTACCATCTTCTACAAGGTCTTTTACAACAGTGTCATTAAAAGTATCAATCTTTTGTTTTCCATAAGTTCCGTAACTCAGTCTGAAATCAAAATCAACTGGCATTTCTTCTAAGTCAACAGTTTTTGAACATCCTGGTAACCCCGACAATATGATTATAAATACAAATATAAGCAACGATGACTTTTTGAAATTCAAAGCAAATACCCCCTTTTTAAATTAGACATTTATTTTAGAATAAAGTTTCAAAACCCTTGTTTCACTAACCTGCATGGTTAGTTGAACAAAAAATATGGTTATTTCGTGAATTTAAATAACTAAGTGTATTATAGGTGTTTCCACATCTTGTATTAAATCTCCTTTAATTGAGTCAATTTCATAACTACTCAATTAGATAATAAACACGAACATTTAATTGTTATCCGTTAATTTTAGACAGGTATCGTTTAATTGTAGTAAAAGGCGGAGACTCCAGCGGGAAAAGCGTGTTCGGTGAGACCTCGCAGGAGCGCACAATGGAACAAA
>NZ_ALJG01000312.1 GCF_000286315.1 Paenisporosarcina sp. TG20
GTATAATTGTTCGGGAATTCAGGCTTCAATGGTTCGAGTCGATGTTTGCGATCAATCAACTTTAAATTCAATACAACAAGAGTCTTTCCGTATTTATAACAGTACGGAAAAACTCTTTTATTGTAAAATCTAAACTAAGTTCAATATTTCTGAGTCCAAGTATGGATGAACATATAGCCAAGTATTTAAATAAAAGGCTGTCCACTTGTAATATAAAGTTGCCAACTGTTTTAACTAATATAACTTTCTAAAGATGGAGGTTAATAATGATTCGATTATTAGAAAGTAAAGATATGATAGATGCTGCTTCAATTTGTGCAATGGCATACCCTGGGATGAATATTACGGAAGAAACTCCACGGATGAATTTCGTAGAAAGATTGATTTTTGAGCAAGAAACCGAAAATGATTTGAGATATTATGGGTTATTTTCAGATACAAATAATGAGCTGATTGGTTTGTATCGACTTCATGATTTTCGATGCAACGTAAACGGGGAATTAATTCGTATTTTCGGAATCGGTATGGTTGCAGTACATTTCTTTCATAAGAAAGAACGTATTGCCTTCAGACTTCTACAACATTTTCATTCATTAGCAGAGAAAGAAAACATTGCCCTTGTTTCCTTGTATCCATTTAATCCTTCTTTTTATCATAAGATGGGCTATGGATATGGCCCGACCCGGTATCAATATCGATTGAAGCCTACTAGTTTTCCGAACGAAGGGAATAAAGAAAGAGTTGTGTTGTTGAATCCTAATCATGTAGAAGAAATCACTGAACTCTACAACGATTTCACCTCTAGACACCATGGAATGATTGAAAGAACATGGAATGAACGAAATTTAATTAAGAAAAAAGCATCTTATTATGCAGGAGTTTATGAAGACGATAGATTAATTGGTGCTATCGCTTACCGTTTAGAACCAATAAAGGATAGTCATTTTCTACATCATGATTTAATAGTCTACGAGTGGGTTTGGTCAAAACCGAGTGCTTTTATAGACATTTGTTCATGGTTATATTCCAGCAAGATCAAGTGGATCGGATTGTCATCCGAACACACGATGAGTCTTTTATGTACCAACTAAATGATCCTAGAAATGATACTAACCGATTGATACCGAGTGTTTATCACGAAGTAGCACAGGTAGGTAGTGGGTTAATGTACCGGATAACATCTATTGAGAACTTTGTGAAATTAACAAGTTTTCGTTCACTTCCTCGTCCAGTTAAACCGGTCTCTATTACTCTTTTTGTGAATGATCCTTTTATGATGCAGCAAAATGGAGGATATAAATTAACATTTATTGATGATTCTTGGAACGTAGTGAGAATAGAGGTTTCGGAAAAAGAAGCAAATGTTGTGCTATCTATTTCAGATTTAAGCTCTTGGTGGATGGGGTGTGTCAGTTTAACTCAATTCGTCCATTATGGAAGAACTTCTGTAAATGATTATTCTGCTTCCGATTTGGATAAGTGGTTCAAACCGCATACTAAACCGATATGTTTGACCTCATTTTAATCAACAAAAAACCAGTACTTCACATTAAGAGAGTGAAGTACTGGTTGAATATTTATTATTAACTGGTTCTAACCAATCTGGCTTTGCAGAAATTCAGTTACTTGTTCAGGAGATTTTGCGTTCGCACTATGCAAATGTCCTTTTTTCTCACTACTTTGGAAAATTAAAATGCTTGGAATGCCCATGACCCCATATTTTTCAGCGATTTCAGGCAATTCATCGTTATTTATATCGTACCATGTATATTGATTGTATTCTTCAACAATTGGGTCAATAAACATATCCATCCGTCTACAATCAGGACACCAACCTGCATGGAATTTTATAATGACTTTTTTATCTGAAGAGATAATCTGGTTAAAGTTTTCAATAGTTGTAATTGAATTCATAACTATTCCTCCTAGCTTTGTATAGGAACAGTGTACAACGTTTTAGGTTAAGGCGTTAACAATTTGTTTCATTATTGAAGTTGTTGTTGTTTATCGTCTTTAAATTGTTGCACAACCTGTTGAATTTCTTGTGAATCTGCTGGAGTTAGTACATACCAACCATGTGTAAAATGCAAGTCATAAAAGCTGCGTTGTTGTTTAGATGTATTTCGCAATTGTGAAAAGATTATCTGATATAAATTATCGTGACTAGCTTCATGCATAGCGGTCTCATAAGAATGGCATAAATATTTCTCCATTGAAAGGGCATCACTTAATATGTCACGATCATTCAGGCTTGGAGTTTCAGGATATGGAGTTTCGGGATTTTTTATTGGTTGACTCATGATACGGCCCCTCCATCTCCTTGTTGTAATGCTTTTAATAGTTCGTCATAATGATTCACATGCATTTGTTCAGCAGTTTCAAATTCTTTTTTCAAATCTGGAAGTTGGCAATTTTCAGCAGCCCAATTCATTTTTTTTGCTGCTAGTAAGTTCCAAGACATCATATCTTTAAAATAAAGAAAATCCTTCGTTGAAACCATCTTTGGTGGTTCGGGATAAAGTGCTTTTTCATCTTTTGGTTGTGAAAATAAATTCATTACGTGTGTCCTCCTCTTTATTCAATATAGTGTGAGAAGATAAGGGTAACAATATACATGGATGGCGCGTCTAAATTGGTTATTCCGCGATACTGAAGTTTTTTCCCGCAATTTTTGAATTAATTCCGCGATAATTTAATTTTTTCCCGCAATCTTTGAATTAATTCATATTTTCTTTCCTAAATTGTAAGAAACGCCCTTCGTTGTTCCTTTCGAGACACACTTTAAAGATTTCAATAAGCGATAAGCTATATCATCACTCTCTAAACCCAACCAATCCCGACATCTTTTGTTGTTCACTTCCTTACCTATAAGATAATGGTAGCTTTCGAACGCGGGCAGATGTGCGTATTTATCCAACGCGCTACATGAACAAATCCAGCCCTTTTTCACGCGTTGCATGCCGAGCTTCCCACAAGCCACGCAACGGACACCTCGCCGCACGACTTGTTCAGAAATGTTGAGGATCTCACATAGCGGATATTTTATTTTCGGCTCAATCATACCTTTTAAAGTTTGAATCAATTCGATCACATCATGAACAGAGGATGTCGATATATCAACTTGTATGTTTTCTATTCGTGGTACGAGTTGATCAGCAAAAGAAATCATATGTTTATCCAATGGTTTCCCGCGTATAATGGTGGAAGGGTAGGCGAACACTACTATCCCGTAAATAGGGATATTAATCCCTTTTAATAACAATTGTCTTCTTAAGTAACGAACATTTCTCTCCAATTGATTGATCGGATTCTTGAATCCATCTACAGAACCATCTGCACGTTGTCGCATAAACTGATCAAGCTCGGTATCAAAATCTACAATCCCGGAAATGTTTTTAATCTCCAAAGTATAAATATAATGAGGTGTAATTAGCAATCCATCAATTTGAATAAAATCGTTCCACACCTCAAAATCAATTATATAATGCCAATGAAAGGGAAGATTCAGCTCTTTTAAGTGATTTGCAATTTTCATCTCTCCGCTCAACCCACTTTTCATCATATAGTACTGTTTTGAAACGAATTCAAACGATATACCGTGACCCGACACACGGTGCATCAATTCGAAAAGTTGATCCCGATATAATAGCTGTTCATGAAATAAATTCAAATAAAACACCCTTTATTCAGAGAGTATCACACGTGTAAATGAAGTATATGGTTCATGAATAATCAAGCTAGAACGCTAAACAAGGGCGAAATTGAATTTTGCCCTCATTTTAATCATTAATATTACACTTTCCTACCCAAAACAACCTTCAAAATTTCATTTTCCAAATAACCCAAGGTTCATCAAAATATTTATAAAGCATGAAAAGACTCGAAAATGACCCATTTTTATTCTCGAAATCCCGGGATTACAGTACTTCCCTTTGCGATTTTAAATTGTAGTGACCAAAGGAAAAATAGTGATATAGTGGATAGTATTGCCTTGTTCAGCTTTTGTGATTATTGTGGAGTTGGAATATGAATAAAGAGGTTGTTCAAAAAGTCCGCTAAAAATAGCTGTCGTATCTCTTCGTTGGCTTGCTTCTCTGCTCCTCACGTATCAACACCATACGCTCCGGTGCTCGAAGGCTACGCCTCTACCTACTCGGCTCTTTTTATGCTCCTTTTTGAACACGCACTAAAAGTACGCTAAATGCACATTTGTGAAAAAAGGATGATCACGATTGCACTGACAGAATAGTATGAATTAACTAATAAAATTTGTAGTGACCAAATAAAAAACAAAAATCCTGATATGAAGGGATTTCCGTGTACTTGAGATGAAAGTCGGGTTTGCATTTAAATATTGCGAAAACAGAAAAAATGTACTAAACTAATAGACATAGATGTTGTTTCTATTTTTTTATTAAAAAAATGAATGAGCATTCATTCAAAATTTTAAAGGAGGCTTTGCACGTGACTTATCAAATTAAAAAAGCTGCAGTTTTAGGATCTGGTGTAATGGGTTCAGGTATCGCTGCTCATTTAGCTAATATAGGAATACCTACATTATTGCTCGATATGGTTCCTCGCGATTTATCAAATGAGGACAAAGGTAATTCAAAAGCACGCAACCAAATTGCGCAAGGAGCTTTAGAGAAACTTCTTAAGCAAAAGCCTGCACCACTCACGTCGAAGAAAAATCTCTCATTAATAACTGCTGGGAATTTTGAAGACGACTTAGATAAATTAAAAGATGTAGACTGGATTATCGAAGTAATCATTGAAAATCTTGAAATAAAAAAAGTTCTTTACGAGAAAATAGACGCTGTTCGTAAGACAGGAACTATCATCAGCTCAAATACATCTGGAATTAGTATTAACGCAATGACAGATGGTCGTTCTGAAGATTTTCAAAAACACTTCCTTGGAACACATTTCTTTAATCCACCACGTTATTTAAAATTACTTGAAGTAATTCCTGCAAAGTCAACTTCTGCAGAAGTGGTTGAATTCATGAAGGAGTTTGGAGAAGATCGTTTAGGTAAAGGTGTTGTGCTTGCAAAAGACACACCAAACTTTATTGCAAACCGCATTGGAACGTATGGACTTCTTGTTACACTTCGTGAAATGTTAGCAAGAGGTTATTCGGTTGGTGAGGTGGATTCCGTTACAGGACCTATAATAGGACGACCGAAATCCGCAACGTTCAGAACGCTCGATGTTGTTGGCCTTGATACATTTGGCCATGTTGCCAAAAATGTATATGAACAAACCACGGGTGAAGAACAAAAAGTATTTGAAGTGCCTGTGATGATTACGAAAATGTTAGAGAATGGTTGGTTAGGTGCAAAATCAGGGCAAGGATTCTTCCAGAAAAAAGGGAAAGAAATACATGAATTAAATCCTGAAACGATGGAATATGAGCCTGCTAAAAAATTGAAAACTCCATCACTGGAAGTGGCGAAGCAACAAAAAGGACTTGCTGCAAAAGTGAAAACTTTAACCTATGCAAATGATCGTACAGGTGAATTACTTTGGAGCATATTAGCACCAACACTCGTGTACTCTGCGAAACTACATGGAGAAATTGCTGATGATATTATCTCAATAGACAAGGCGATGAAGTGGGGCTTTGGTTGGGAACAAGGGCCATTTGAAGTATGGGATGCTATAGGGGTTAAAGAATCTGTTGAAAAAATGAAAGCAGAGGGTCTAGAAATCCCTGCATTCGTTCAATCCCTTCTTGATAGTGGAAATGAATCTTTCTATAAAGAACAAGATGGCGATACGTACTACTTTAATGGGTCAGAATATTCACTTGTTCCAACTAATGAAAAGGTAATAAACCTTAAACAATATAAAAAGAAACATGGTGTCATCAAAAAGAATTCTGGTGCAAGTTTACTAGACCTAGGAGACGGAATTGCATTACTTGAGTTCCATTCACAATCAAATGCAATTGGTCTAGATATTATTCAAATGATCAACTTCGCTGTAGAGGAAGTTGAGAAAAATTTCAAAGGGCTTGTCATTGGGAATCAAGGCAAAAACTTCTGCGTAGGTGCTAACCTTGGCATGATTTTAATGGAAGCACAAGATGATAATATCTTTGAACTTGATTTCACGGTTCGTTCTTTCCAAAATGCCATGATGAAAATTAAGTATAGTTCAAAACCAGTAGTTGCCGCTCCATTCGGTATGACATTGGGTGGAGGCGCAGAGGTTTGTTTACCAGCTGCACATATTCAAACATCAATGGAAACATATATGGGCTTAGTAGAAGTTGGCGTTGGACTAATTCCAGGCGGTGGCGGAAACAAAGAATTGTATATGAAACACTTAAAAGGCCTACCAAATGGAGTTCAAGTCGATTATCAATATGTTGCAAACAAAGTATTTGAAACAATTGCAATGGCAAAAGTATCGACTTCAGGTGAAGAAGCACGTGAAAATAACTTCTTGAACTTTGCAGATGGAATCAGTGTAAATGCTGATCACTTAATTTATGATGCAAAACATGCAGCCCTAGCCTTATATGAAAATAATTATAAAGCACCACTTCGTGAAAAAGTTCCTGTAACAGGAGAATCAGGTTATGCGACATTGATTCTAGGAGCTGAAGGTATGTTCCTATCAGGGTTTATTAGTGAGCACGATTTAAAGATTGCTAAAAAATTATCCTATGTGTTATCAGGCGGTAAAGTACCATACGGAACATTAGTAGACGAACAATATTTACTAGACTTGGAACGAGAAGCGTTTTTAAGCTTAGTAGCTGAACCAAAATCCCAAGCTAGAATGCAGAATATGTTAGTAAAAGGAAAGCCATTACGTAACTAAAGTTGCGTCTGGCAAAAGGAGGATAACTCATGCGCGAAGCAGTACTTGTAGCAGGTGCAAGAACACCTGTAGGAAGATCAAAAAAAGGTTCTCTTGCAACAGTACGACCAGATGACTTTGGTGCATTGGTTGTAAAAGAAACATTACGCCGTGCAGGTGGCTATGATGGCCCGATTGACGATTTGATTTTAGGATGTGCAATGCCTGAAGCAGAACAAGGAATGAACGTTGCGAGAAATATTGGTGCGTTAGCAGGTCTACCTGACTCAACGCCAGCAATAACAGTCAATCGTTTCTGCTCATCGGGTCTACAAGCAATCGCTTACGCATCAGAGCGTATTATGTTAGGACATTCACAAGCAATTATTGCTGGTGGAGTGGAATCAATGAGTATGGTCCCTATGATGGGGAATACAATCCGACCAAACGCGACGCTTGCAGAAACAGCACCTCAATATTATATGGGGATGGGACATACGGCTGAGCAAGTGGCAATGAAATACGGAATTAGTCGTGAAGAACAAGATGCATTTGCTGTTCGATCACACGAAAAAGCAGCAGCAGCGATTGCAGCAGGGAAGTATAAAGATGAAATCGTCCCGGTTGAAGTGACAAAACGCTATGTAGATAAAAATAATAAACCGCAAGAGAAAAAGTTTTTGTTCGAAATGGATGAGGGCGTCCGTGTAGGAACAAATATGGAGACACTTGCAAAACTTCGACCAGTTTTTAATGCTCGCGGTACTGTTACTGCTGGTAATGCATCTCAAACTTCTGATGGAGCTGGCGCATTACTCGTAATGGATCGTGAAGTTGCAGAAGCTCAAGGATTGAAACCACTTGCTAAATTCCGTTCATTTGCAGTTGGTGGAGTACCACCTGAAGTGATGGGGATTGGTCCAATCGTAGCTATTCCTAAAGCACTGAAAATTGCTGGACTTTCGATTGAGGACATTGACTTATGGGAATTAAATGAAGCATTTGCTTCTCAATCTATTCAAGTTATTCGTCATCTAGGAATTGATATTAATAAAGTAAATGTAAATGGTGGAGCAATTGCTCTTGGTCATCCACTCGGTGCAACAGGCGCCATCTTAACCTTGAAAATGGTTCATGAATTGAAACGCCAAGGTAAACAGTTCGGAGTTGTCACCATGTGTATTGGTGGCGGGATGGGTGCAGCCGGTGTATTTGAAATATTATAATTAGGTCATTCTAAAAGTTAGCTAGAATTATCCCTGTTATATTTTTATTGGGTCCAAATGCTATTCGAAGACGAGGTTAATAGGAGGAAAATAAAAATGACAAACACAACGACAGACATGATTAAAGGTGGAAGTTTTTTAGTTGAAGACATTTCAATAGATCGCGTGTTTACACCTGAAGATTTTACAGATGAACACAAAATGATTGCTAAAACAACGGAAGACTTTGTAGCAAGTGAAGTTGTTCCACTTATTGAAAAATTAGAAAATCATGAATTTGAGCATTCCGTGAAACTACTAAAATCTGCAGGAGAATTAGGTTTATTAGGAGTTGACATTCCAGAAGAATATGGTGGACTCGCATTAGATAAAGTTTCTTCGGCATTAATTGCAGAGAAAATGTCCCGTGCAGGTGGATTCTCGATTACACATGGAGCGCATGTTGGAATTGGTTCATTGCCGATCATCCTTTTCGGAAATGACGAGCAAAAACAAAAATACTTACCAAAGCTAGCAACAGGCGAACTAATCGCTGCTTACGCATTAACAGAGCCAGGTTCAGGTTCAGATGCTTTAGGTGCTAAAACTACTGCTAAGTTAAACGCAGAAGGTACTCATTATGTTTTAAATGGAGAAAAACAATGGATTACAAATGCAGGGTTTGCAGATGTCTTCGTTGTATATGCGAAGATTGATGGAGAGCAATTCACAGCCTTCATTGTAGAGCGTGAATATGCAGGTGTTTCAGTTGGAGCAGAAGAAAAGAAAATGGGTATAAAATCTTCTTCTACACGTACATTAATCCTTCAAGATGCACAAGTACCAGTAGAAAATTTGCTTGGTGAAGCCGGTCGCGGGCATGTTATCGCCTTTAACATTTTAAATATTGGTCGTTACAAATTAGGGGTAGGTACAGTTGGTGGTTCAAAACGTGCATTTGAGTTAGCGGTAACTTATGCAAACCAACGTCAACAATTTAAAACACCTATTTCTTCATTTAACTTAACAAAAGAAAAATTAGCAACAATGGCTTCAAGACTTTATGCTTCTGAGAGTTTAATCTACCGTACTGTTGGTTACTTTGAGGATCGTATGAGTCAACTGAGTGAAGAAGAGCAAAAAGATGGTAAAGCAATAGCAGGATCGATAGCAGAATACGCTATTGAATGTTCAATCAACAAAGTTTTTGGAACAGAAGTATTAGATTACATTGCTGACGAAGCGGTACAATTACACGGCGGCTATGGCTTTATGCAAGAGTATGAGGTCGAACGTATTTACCGTGATTCTCGTATTAACCGGATTTTCGAAGGAACTAATGAAATTAATCGTCTACTAGTTCCCGGCACTTTCATACGTAAGGCAATGAAAGGCGAACTTCCACTTTTCCAAAAGGCTCAAGCTCTTCAAGAAGAATTGTTAATGATGATGCCTGAAGAAATTGAAGATACACCTTTGGCACAAGAGAAAGCTCTTGTTCGAAACGCTAAAAAGATCGGTTTACTTGCAGCTGGCTTAGCTGCACAGCGTTTTGGTACAAAACTTGAGACTGAACAAGAAGTGTTAGTAA
The DNA here is from genome assembly GCF_000286315.1 of Paenisporosarcina sp. TG20. GTDB lineage: Bacteria > Bacillota > Bacilli > Bacillales_A > Planococcaceae > Paenisporosarcina. The sequence continues at coordinate 9,607 of NZ_ALJG01000312.1, forward strand.
ACATTGCTGACATCGTCAATAATTTATTTGCGATGGAATCAGCAGTACTGCGCACGGAAAAAGCAATTCAACGCGATGGTATTGAAAAAGCCAATCAAAAACTATTGTATACACAAATATTCTGCCAAGAAGCGTTTGAATCTATTGAAAAAGATGCAAAAGAAACGTTGATTGCTGCAGCTGATGGCGACAACTTACGCATGATGCTTTCAGCATTCCGTAAATTAACTCGCTCAACTCCTTACAATGTAATTGTGAAAAAACGTGAAGCCTCGGTTAAATTAATCGACGCTGAAAAATATATAGTTTAAATAGAAAAACCGAACGCCTCAAAAAAGGTGTTCGGTTTTTTTGTAAAAGGAGGTGAAATGAAAGAATGGCTTAAAACGCAACAGGAATTAACGGATTTAAAAACCATTGACCAAGTAGAAAAAGTTCACCAATTAAACGAATCTGTGAAGACATTTGTTACCGAATAAAGTATTCATCTGCAGTTGATATGAATATTATCACAAAAGAATAAATTAACGTTTTTTAACACAGATTAACCTTACTAATTTTTTTCCTAGGAGGAAAATAATATTGAAAACAAAACACAACATTGAGCTTACCTCGGCAGAAATCGCAAGCCTTTGGACATCCTATCAACAGGACTCTCTGTCAATTTGTACAATCGAGTTTTTTTTATTAAATATTAAAGATAGAGAAATTAGTACCATCCTTAAACATGCTCTAAAGCTTTCTCAAGCACATATCCAAAAATTAGAAGCCTTTTTTCAGAAAGAAGAATACCCCATTCCTCATGGTTTTTCATTGGAAGAAGACGTTAATTTGGAATCTCCACGATTATTCGCAGATGATTTTTACCTTTTTTACATACAAAATATGGGTAAAATTGGAATGGAAGGTAACACTATAGCTTTGTGTAATTCTGCTCGTTTGGATATTAGTGAATACTATACCGAGTGTTTGAATGAATCATCTAAATTATATAATATGTCAACGGGCGTAATGTTGTCTAAAGGGTTATTCATAAGGTCCCCTTATATTCCCAAACCGAAAATGGTGGAATATGTCCAAAAGCAAAGTTACTTAGCAGGGAAGATTAATCGCAGACCATTGAACGTTATTGAAACGTCAAATATTTACTTTAATTTGATACAAAATCAATTAGGTAGAACATTGGCAATGGGATTTAGTCAAGTAGCAAAGTCTCAAAGCGTTCGTGATTATATGATCAGAGGAATGGATATTTCTGATAAACAGGTTGAAGTTTTTGGTTCGATATTAAGTGAAGACCATCTTCCTTCAGCAAGTTCTTGGAGTACTTTACCTACAGACTCAACAGTTGCAGCATTCTCCGATAAACTGCTAATGGCTCATTTTAACGCATTAAACGCTGCAGGGATAGGACATTATGGGAGAAGTCTTAGTCAAAGTCCTAGACGTGATTTGGGGGCACATTATATTCGACTTATGGCGGAAATCGTTAAATTTGCGGAAGACGGTGCGAATATTATGATTGATAATAGTTGGTTGGAACAGCCACCACTAGCAGCAGATCGTAATAAATTGGCAAAACACAAGAAAAAAGAGGGTTGAATGATAGATCCAAGTGTTACTACTATGTCGCATCATTAGAAGTGGGATCAATGAAGAAAAATAAAATCGAGATACTTTTTTGGAGTATTGCTTTACCGGGGTTTGGACAAATTTTAAATGGGCAAATCATCAAAGGAATTCTTTTCATTGGACTAGAGATCTTGGTTAATTTTCAAGCGAACTTTAACCAAGTTATTCTTTTAAGCTTCAATGGGAAAATTCTTGAAGCTATTCATCAAACGGATTATGGGTGGCTAATGTTTTATCCTTGTGTGTACTTTTTTGCAATGTGGGACGCTTATAAAAATGCAGAAGGCATAACACCCCCTTATTCGTTTTTTCCATTTGTTCTCGCAGCTTATTTCGGAACAGTTGGAATAATCTATTCGTCTAGTTTGACGATATTTGGTGTTTTATTTGGTCCTCTTTGGCTATCGATGTTATTTTTTATTATAGGAATAGGAATTGGGTTACTCGTCAAGAGAATTCTTATAATAAAATCATCAGTTATTGATCAAAGTTAATAACTACCCATTGCTTATGTTATAAATATCGGTTAATTGTAAAGAATATATCCATATTGTTCATTGTTATTAGGAGGAAACACATAATGACTGAACATTAAACAAAACTTACATCAGCAGAAATAGCTTGAATTTGGACTGCCTATATGAATAAACACAATGTCAAATTGTATTTTGGGATACTTTCTTAAACATGTGGAAGATGAAGAGACGAAGTCTATAGTACAGTTTACATTTGACACGACATCAACTCATATAGAAAAACTATCAAGCATTTTTGAAAAAGAACATATTCCACTTCCTACAGGATTTACAATGGATGATGATGTCAATATTAACGCTCCTCGTCTTTATTCGGATATGTTTATGCTAACTTTCTTAAATCATATGTCAAAGATGTGGTTGCTTTCATATAGTGGATTTATCGCTATGAGTGCTCGGGAAGATATAAGGGCTTTTTTTATCAAAGGACTTGAAGAAACGTCCGATTTATTTAATAGAAGTTCAGAAGTTGCAATTTCACAAGGGTTCTTTGTTAGGGCCCCATATATAGCGTATCCAACGAAAAAGGACTATGAAGACTCTAAAAAATATTTTAGTGGAGTATCATTTTTCAGCAAACAACGTCCATTAAATACTGTTGAAATATCTCACTTATATATGAACATTCAAACAAACCTAATTGGTAGCAAGCTTGCGCTTAGTTTTGCTCAAATATCTCCAAGAGAAGAACTTCAGAAATGGATGTTAAGGGGTAACGACATTTCAAAGAAGCATTTACAAATATTCTCATCAATTCTTCTAGAAAATAATATACAACCACCAGTTTCATCAGATGCTGGTATTACTGATTCAACCACACCCCCATTTTCAGACAAAGTAGCACTGTTTCTTATGGGGGTATTAAGTGCTGCGGGGGTAGGCAACTATGCAACAGCCGCCGCCGCAAGTCAAAGAAGTGACCTTGTTATAAATTATGAACGGTTATCACTAGAAATTGGCCAATATGCCAAGGTAGTGCTTACATCATGATAGATAACAAATGGCTAGAACAACCGCCAGGAACCATTGATAAACAAAAACTATCTAAAACGAAAGACATCGAATAATTCTGTTTTTCATTCATTTCACTCCAGTATCTTAGGTTATCCTAGTACGTAATTTAAATAACGAATCCGAACGCTTTAATAGAGGTGTTTGGATTTATTATTTGCTACAATGAACCAAACTAAGGAGGTAAAATGATGGGAATTACGTATTATGGATACCCAAATTGTAGTTCATGTCGCAAAGCAAAAGCATGGTTAGATGTGGAAGGATTATCTTATGAAAATGTACATATCGTAGAAACACCACCATCAAAAGAACAACTGAAAAAGATAATAGAGACTAGTGGACTTCCACTTAAGAAGTTTTATAACACGAGTGGAATAAAATACAGAGAGCTTGGTTTGAAAGATAAAATACCTACAATGACAGATGATCAACAATTTGAACTATTGGCATCTGACGGAATGTTAATTAAAAGGCCCCTTATAACAGATGGAACAAAAGTGACTCTCGGCTTTAAGGAAGCAAGTTTTTTAGAGAACTGGAAGAGTTAGTTAAGAATTCTTGTTTTTAAGCAAAGATTATGTCAAACTATAGTTGAATGCATTACATATCTGGAGGGTTATTAATGAGCACACCTAAAGATTTACGCTACTCTGAAGAACACGAATGGGTTAAAGTTGAAGATGGAAAAGCACGTATTGGTATCACGCACTTCGCACAAGCTGAGTTAGGTGATATTGTATTCGTGGAACTTCCACAAGTAGGCGACGATATAAAAGCGAACGAACCTTTTGGAAGTGTTGAATCTGTTAAAACTGTTTCTGAACTTTATGCACCTATTAGTGGAAAAGTTGTTGAAGTGAACAGTGGCTTAGAAGATAGTCCAGAATTTGTCAATGAATCTCCATACGAAAATGCATGGATGGTTGTAATAGAGCCAACTGATGTTTCCGAGATAGACTCATTAATGTCGGCTGAAGAATATGAAAAAATGACACAAGAATAAAATCGTGAAAAACGCCGACACTTGTTCGGCGTTTTTTGCATATGTAGAGTATAAGTACGTTCAAACTATAGAATAAAATATGTCTTTACAAAGAACTAAGATGCTGTCAATTCTAATGTTAGAATACAACTAAGAGACATAGGGCAAACTTACAGCACCTTAGTTGACGTTAAGGTTCATTATATTCGCATAACTCTTTGACTAAGGATAAAAACAGAAGGTAGTTCAAGGGTTTTGCAAATCCTTTGGAACGTGCCTTTATAAGTTAGTCTAGTCTATCGAGGAGTGATTATCGTGTATTCAGATAAAGTTATTGTTGTGGAAGGTCGGTCAGACAAAGAGCGTATATTAAGACTTCTAGCGGAACCTATTAAAATAATCTGTACAAACGGAACCGTTAGTCCCACGCGACTAGAAGAAATATTAGCCCCTTACGACCAATCAGATATTTTTGTATTTGTTGATGCCGATGAACCAGGAGAAAAACTACGTGGACTTATTAAACGTGAATTTCCTGAAGCATTTCATTTATATACCGATCCCTCATACCGAGAAGTCGCTACTACCCCTATGAAAGTTCTTGCGACAGTTTTACTTGGTGCAAATATTGATGTGAAGACCGAATTTTTTGCATAAAGGATGAAGACAATGAAAGAATGGACTATTGCAGAGTGGGAAAATCATTCTCGGAAGCCAAACGTAACGGCGTATTATTTATATGCGCCTATGTGTGGAACTTGTCAGGTTGCATCTAGGATGTTGGATGTAGTGGAGGAACTCTTGCCTAATGTTCAAATGGGGCAGGCCAACTTGAATTACGTAAATAAACTAGCTGTAGACTATGAGATTGAAAGTGTTCCGTGTTTATTAATTGCTGAAAACAATGAAATACGAGACAAAATATACGCTTTTCATTCTGTTCCATACTTATTTGATAGATTAGGAAAAAAAGGTTGACGTGTTTTTTAGAACATGTTACATTATCATTCGTAACTTAAAACTAAATATCGTTGCTCTTATAAAGAGAGGCTGAGGGAAGTGCCCTATGAAGCCCGGCAACCGTCACAGTTTGTGAAATGGTGCCAAATCACTCAAAGTATTTTGCTTTGAAAGATGAGAGATCGGTCTAACGTATATATTTGTGCGCTTATGTCCCTTCTGCTTATCTGCAGGAGGGCTTTTTTTATTTAAAGGAAGGTGAAATGAAATGATTCAATTACAAAATTTATCAAAAACATTTGCGACAGGTAATGGTCAACTTGTTGCAGTGGATAACGTTAATTTGACTGTTGAGCAAGGTGAAATTTTTGGCATCATAGGCTACAGTGGTGCTGGTAAAAGTACTTTAATTCGATTGTTAAATGGTCTAGAAAAACCAACTTCAGGAAGTGTGACTGTAAATGGACAAGAAATCTCGTCTAGCTCAGGTCAAGCACTTCGAAGTGCAAGACAAAAAGTAAGTATGATATTTCAACATTTCAATTTATTGTGGTCTCGAACAGTAGAAGACAATATCTCGTTTCCACTTGAAATAGCAGGAATAAGTAAAGCAAATCGAACTGAACGAGTTAAAGAGTTAATTGAACTCGTAGGATTAACTGGTAGAGAAACAGCATATCCATCTCAATTATCAGGTGGACAAAAGCAACGTGTGGGAATTGCACGTGCACTTGCAAATAATCCCGAAGTACTACTTTGTGATGAAGCAACATCAGCACTAGATCCAGAAACAACGGACGCAATTTTAGAACTGCTAGTGGATATTAATAAGCGACTAGGATTAACAATTGTATTAATTACGCATGAGATGCATGTCATTCGGAAAATTTGTCATCGAGTAGCTGTAATGGAAGCAGGGAAAGTGGTTGAAATGGGTAGCGTACTTGAAATTTTCCAAACTCCAGAGCAAGCTATTACCAAACGCTTTGTTGCCCAAATAAATGGACCAGATGCAGTCAGTCAAACGATTGCTCATCTCATTGAGCAATACCCGTCAGGTAAACTAGTGAAACTTGTTTTTGTAGGAGACCGAACTGAACAACCAATCCTTTCGAGATTAATAAAACAATATCAAGTTGAGGTGAACATTGTACAAGGGAATATTGCCCAAACTCAAAATGGTGCATACGGAACGTTATTTTTACAAATTGATGGAAATGAATTAGCGATAGATCAGGCGATTCATTATTTACATGAGCAAGACGTACAAACGGAGGTGATCTCACATGATTGAAAACCTTCTACCAAATGTAGATTGGGACAAGATGTGGGAAGCCACATTGGAAACCCTTTATATGACAGCGATGGCCACAGGTTTTACTTTCGTAATAGGACTGGCACTCGGCATTGTCTTATTTTTGACAAGCCCCCATCAAGTATGGGCAAATAAAATGGTTTACTGGTTAACGGGTGCGTTCGTCAACATATTTAGATCGATTCCATTTATCATCTTAATCATTCTATTAATTCCATTTACAAAGTTTTTACTTGACACGATTCGTGGTGCAAATGCAGCATTACCGGCACTAATCATAGGTGCAGCACCATTTTATGCACGAATGGTTTTAATAGCTTTACGTGAAATTGATAAAGGAGTAATCGAAGCTGCTCGTTCAATGGGGGCAAAGACATCGACGATTGTGTGGAAAGTGTTTCTACCAGAATCGTACCCAGCATTACTTTCAGGTCTTACTGTTACAGCAATTGCATTGGTTGGTTATACTGCAATGGCGGGCATTATTGGAGCAGGTGGACTAGGAACCTTAGCATATCTTGATGGCTTCCAACGTGATCAGAAGGATGTAACTCTGGTTTCTACCATCATCATATTAATTATCGTCTTTATCATCCAATGGGTGGGCGACGGGCTTACAGCTAAAGCAGATAAGCGTTAAATTGGTGCCTCCGAGCTAAGCCTCGTTCACATATATATAAGAAAAAAGGGAGAGTTAAATTATGAAGAAATTTGTAGCAGGAATTTTGTTATCAGTAAGTGCAATCACTTTAGCAGCATGTGGAGGCGGAGAAGAATCGTCTACAGGTGGTGACAGCAAAGAACTACTAGTAGGTGCATCAAACGTGCCGCATGCAGAAATTTTAGAAAAAGCAAAACCCTTGCTTGAAGAACAAGGTATCGAGCTTGTAATTGAAACGTATCAGGACTATGTATTACCAAACAAAGATTTAGAATCTGGTGATTTAGATGCCAACTATTTTCAACATGTACCTTACCTAACATCACAAATTGCCGATCATGGCTATGATTTCGTCAATGCAGGCGGTATTCATATTGAGCCTATTGGTGTTTACTCTAAAAAATATAAGTCTTTAGATGAATTACCCGATGGTGGAACGATTTTAATTAGCAATTCAGTTGCAGACCACGGTCGTATTCTCTCAATGTTAGAAGCTGAAGGTCTTCTCACGTTAGCTGAAGGAATCGATAAAACCAAGGCTGAAGTGAAAGATATCGTTGAAAATCCGAAAAACCTACAATTTGAAGCGGAATACGAAGCAGCACTTCTTGTTCAGATGTATCAAAATGAAGAAGGCGACGCGGTTTTAATTAACTCGAACTATGCAATCGATGCTGGAATAAACCCATTGGAAGATTCAATAGCTATTGAAAAATCCGAGTCTCCATATGTAAACATTATTGCTGTTCAAGCTGGTAATGAAAACAATGAAGAAATAAAAGCCTTAGTTAAAGTGTTAAAATCTAAAGAAATTCAAGATTTCATTTTAGAAGAATGGGGCGGCTCAGTCGTACCAGTTAAATAATATTATTTTTAAAAGACGTCGGGTTTTCCGACGTCTTTTTATTATGCAGAAAGTACAGAGTATTCCCCTTTTTTTAGATGTATTCTTTTTAGTAAGTGGATGTGTCAAAGTAATCTCATCTTTTCGGAGAGAACACTTGTACATTCAAGGGTGGACTACAAATTTAAAATTGATTTACTAGCACGCGTTTTACAAGCAGTTGTACTAGGTGTTTTAGTCGGTTTCTTTGCCCCTGAATTCGTCGTGAGGTTTAAGGTGTCATTTAATGGATTGCTGTGTCATTAATTATCATTACTTTTATTGCCCTAGGATTGCTTAATATAACTATGAGAGTACAGAATTGACCAGAAAACTAAAAGTGTCACGTGCTATTTCATTAGGTTCTATTTTTATATAATCGATCGAGAAAAAATATTTACGCCTTAAGCTTCCGTATTTCTTTGTTTAAATTATTATCTGGGCTTATAAAAAGATAAAAACTATTATCTTTAATCAGATGCATTTTAAAGTATTAAAATTAATTTATTAGCACATATTGCTTAGCAGTAGCTATTTTAGTCATTAGTTGAACTCAAGAATATTGATGATCAAGGTGACATTCAAGGGAGTGAGTTATTGTTTCTTTGTTTTCTCCAAATGTTTGATGTGAGGTGATTTACCTATCATAAAATAACTTTATGATAGGTAAACTTGATTTGTAAAAGGTGTATATAAATGCATTGAAAAATTAATTTTACTAGTAATTTCAATCAATAATTTTGGTAATTTTCCAAATGTTTAAACTAATTCATGATTCTTGTGAACGGTCTATTCTATATGTTAATATAACAATGAAAAAACAATCACTTTAAAAGGAGTTTTAAATATGAAAAAATTATTATTCGTTTTAGCTTCACTAACATTTTTAATGGCCGCTTGTTCACCAGACGAAGAACAAGTTTCTGAAACACCAACAGAGGATTCTACAGCTAATGAAGTAGAAGCGAATCCAGCTTCAGAGATGATGGTATTTTACCCATCAATTTCTGAATCTATCAATAAAGTTGATACAAATTTAAACAATTTTGAAGCTGCACAAGCTGATGATACACTTCCTGAAGGTGCTGAACTTCAAACGATGATAGATGGGGCTAAACAAGCTGCAGATGACGTAGTGGCTCAGCTTGAAACTTTGGAAGTTCCTGAAGCTTTAGAAGAACAACAAGAATCTATAGATAGCGCTCTAAGTAAATTAAAAGAATCTTACACTATGAAATCACAAGCGCTTGCTTCTGAAGGTGAAGTCTTATTGGAAGATGCAAACGAACTTTTCCAAGAGGCTGACGCTGAATTTAATGCTGTACTAGAAGAATTAGAATTAATTGGTTCTAGCATCTATAACGAAGTAGCATAATAACAAAATTATCTGTATTTTTTCGGATACTAAGTAAAGAAGCTAAACACCTAGTAAGGTGTTTAGCTTCTTTATTTGTTTTTTTGAATTAGTTACATCATTAGAGTCTTTAAAGCATATTAAGTAAAAATAGCTGGTTGGGTATAAAACATGTGCGTACTTGAATAAGTTAGTTTGAACAGAAATAAACTGCGCCATAACAGGAAGTTTTTTAAAAACCCCTTTATGTGGATAAATATTTTTGTTTAAAGATGTTTGGATAGGGTAAACATAAAGTTGTGAAGGAAAACAACTCATAGTTGTGAGTTGAAATTTTGAAAGGAATGATTTATTATCCAATCACCAGATTTCCCCTACACAGAACGTATGAACCAAGCATTCAGGAGTGCGCACAAAGTTGGATTAGAGGATTACCAAAATAATCCTGAAGTACGCTTGCAAGTGGAAATGCAACGCCAACGTGATTACGAACTTGGTCAACAAGTTGCAGCTCAACTTGAACGACAAATACATCATTGAAAATAAATATAAACAAGAAAATATAAACTTTTTCCATTTTGCTCGACTAAGATTTTCAATCCAAAGCAACGTGGAAACCCAAGTCACACAGTATTGAAAATTCCATTTTCATTTGATTCTATTGTTGTGCTAGTTAAAGAAAGTCAACCCCACTTGCAAGATTGATGGATGGTTAGAGATACCCACTTTCCTGTGACACTCTCGCTGGCTCGATTAATGTAAAGGGTTTCGGTGCCTGTATAAGCCATAAATTGAAGAACAATGGTTTCTATTACCTTGGCAATTGACAGTATGGCGATAACCCCTTCTTACGCACAGGTAGCTAAATGAAACTACCCAACCTTAAAAAATGAAGAAAAAGGCTGAAATTGTATCTTCGGCCGCTTACTTTTATAAAATCAGTGACTATTCTCCCGTTAACCAAATCAAAAATACTATGTGTCCATGGGTTGAAGGGGCGCGTCGGACGCACACCCGCCGCAAGATTGCCTGGACGAAAAAAAGCGGAGTGCAGTGACGAAGTCACTGCACTCCGCTTTTAATCAATAGGTTATGATGCAGTGGGTTTGCCGTCCAAAGCGACCCGGAAACCAAAGTTGATACAGTATGGAATATCCTTTTCAACCGATACTTAAATCATTTGTACTTTCTTAAAAGGACCGGGCGTCATATTGCCCAGTTTTTCTTATAAGATAAGAATAAATATAAACCTCAAGGTCTTTTCTTCAATTAAGATTAGCAATGTCTAATCACCAGCTCACACCGCTTCTAAATATCCTCATTTAAACAGCAAGATTTCATTTCAAATGTCTCCAAACCAGAGTCGGGTTAGGAGACCCTGTTCCACAGTGGACCTTTGATGATCATGAATCAGTCTATATTAGGATTGGTACAAAAATGTCGAGGTAAAAGGCTTTTGTGCTTTTCTTGTTCATATATAGATGGATACAAAAATTCTCAATTACAAAGTCTTTATTGAAAATGAATTCTATTGTCCCTAATCATTATAATAAACATGCTAGTAATAGGAAGTTTCAATTGTCTTGTACAATTTTTCACTAGCGTTGCATAAAAA
>NZ_ALJG01000313.1 GCF_000286315.1 Paenisporosarcina sp. TG20
AACGGAAATCATAACCGGAAACCAAAGTTGATATTATGTTCTTGCTTAAAAGACCGGGCGTACTTTGCCCGGTTTTTCTTATGCAATTTGGTACACTGAAAACAGGTCAACGATTCAGGAAAAGAGGTGTTGGGAGTGGTATTCGGATGAAGAGCAAAAAGACAACTTTCGCTGTCTGAAAAATAGATGTTTGTTTTCGCTGCGAACGTTCTTATTGTGATGGTCAGTGTTCAATTCCTAATCCAGCAACCTGCGGGTTGGCGTGGTGTCCGATTGAAAGAAGCCGTTTCGAACAGAACCCCACTGCTTTAGCAGTGGGAGTGTCAGTAAAACCATTAATATTGGCGATAACCTGTCTTAAACAAAATGAAAGAACGCATAAAGTAGCTCCTAAACCTTATAGAAATTTTAATAGGCTAAAATTGTTTCTTTGGCAGCCTACATTCTATGAAGTGAGTGTCCATTCTCCCATCAACCAAATCCAAATTACTTTGAATCTGCGGGCGGGCGACGACGAAAACACACAGCAAGATTGCAGGTGAAAGACAGAGCGCAAAGTGACGTCGTCACTTTGCGCTCTGTCTTCATTCATTCTTTAGGCTATGTACAGTTGGTTGACGACTAAAAGCTCCCCTGAAACACAAGTAAAGACAATGTTTTTATTAGTACTTTTTATCCTAAATCCCCGTACTTGATCCTTTCATCTGCATTTAGGATTCCACTATATCTAATCTGCCTGTTGATGGATCAATAACTAAACCATGCACAGCAACATCTTTGACTATTAAAGGGTGATTGCGCACCATGTCAACACTGTGTCTTACACTTTCATGGACATCTTCGAATCCTCTCAACCAGTCGGTTAACTTAACCCCGGAGTAATTCAACATGTTAATGGTTTCTTGTTGAATGCCTCGATCTAACATCTTTTGTAGCATTTTTTCCGGTTTGATAGCGCTCATACCGCAGTCATAATGACCAATTATGTAAATTTCTTCAGCATTCAACTCGTAAACAGCGACGAGTAAGCTACGCATAATTCCACCAAAAGGATGATTAATGACTGCACCAGCACTTTTCACTATTTTCACATCGCCATTTTTAAAATTCATAGCCTTTGGTAAAAGTTCAAATAATCGTGCATCCATACAAGTTAATATAACGATTTTTTTATCAGGAAACTTTGACGTAATATATGGTTCATATTGTTTTTCAGCAACAAAAATTTTATTAAAATCTAGAATATCATTTAATAAAGACATATAGTATCCCCCTTATTATCACTACTTCTTATTGTAAATGATATTCATATAAATTATCCACTTTTCTGTAATTATAAATGGCTCTGTTAAAACACCTCTGCTGATTTCCGTTAAAATGTACTTTCTTGTTTCGTCGCAACCGAATTGTGCTAGTCTAATTCGTTCCCTAGGGGTCTCACCTGACACGCTATTCCCGCTGAAGTCGCCGCCTTTCACTACAATCATTTAACTGTTATTAATCAAAGTTATAAAAATAAATACAAAAAAATCGTCATATCTTGTAAAGAAAAGACGATTTTTTATTTGCAATCCAATGAGTTTGACCGATAAGGATTTCAATTTTAGCGATAAACACGTCAGTTTGAACGCCTAAGTTTTGTATGATAGAAGGAAAAACTCGAAAATCTTCTTATTAGCCAATGACTAGCTAATAAGATCGTTCGTTAGCGATGTCTTCTTTTAAACAGGAGGTAGCGTAAACAAAACCATTTAAATTACAAAAAAAGAGCCAGGGAGCTATTCGCTCCCTGGCTCTTATCTGTTAGAGAGGGTGTCTTTTAATATGCGGTTCACCAAGTGAACTTGGCAACGAGACGGGTTTGGTTAATAGAACACCCAGTTTGACCAATAAGGATTTAAATTTGACCGATAAGCACTCCAATTTAACCGATAAAGTGCTCAGTTTTGAACGATAAGCTTTCCATGAACGAGGGAGAGATTTAAAAGGCGTCTTATTAGCCAAGTTGACTTTCCAATGAGACAGCCGTTAGCGATGTCTTCTTTTAAACAGGAGCGTAGCGTAAACAAAACTATTTAAATCACTAAAAAAGAGCCGTGGAGCTATTCGCTCCCTGGCTCTTTTCTGTTAGAGAGGGTGTCTTTTAATATGCGGTTCACCAAGTAAACTTGGCAACGAGACGGGTTTGGTTGATAGAACACCGAGTTTGACCGATAAGGATTTCAATTTGACCGATAAAGTGCTCAGTTTGAACGATAAGTTTTCCATGAACAAAGGAAGATTCGAAATATGTCTTATTAGCCAAGTCGTTTCGTCAGCTTGCCAGTTTCATTAACGGGCAATTTTTTGGATTCTATCCATCATTACCAGTGAACGCCCTGTGCCAATCGCTACAGACTCAAGTGGTTGAGGAGCTATATGGACTGGAACAGATACTTCATTTGTTAACCATTCTTGCATTCCTTTTAGTAAAGCACCGCCTCCGGTTAAAACAATACCTTGATCTACAATATCGCCCGAAAGTTCAGGGGGACAACTTTCAAGGGTTGCACGTATAGCTTCTAAAATAGATAATAATGACTCTTTTAATGTCTCTTGGACTTCAACAGAATTAACCTTTATTGTTATCGGAAGTCCTGTTACTACGTCACGACCTCGAACGTCCATTGTTTCAACTGTATGTGGTACTAAAGCGTACCCTACTTCTATTTTTATTCTTTCAGCTGTACGTTCTCCTATTATTACATTAAACTTTTTACGGACAAATTGAATGATGTCTTCATCCATACGGTCACCAGCTATTTTCACTGTGTTAGAAGAGACAACTCCACCAAATGAGATGATCCCCACTTCAGTAGTACCGCCGCCAATATCAACGATAACACTAGCAATAGGCTCACTAACAGGCAGGTCTGCCCCAATTGCGGCTGCTACAGTTTCTTCGATCAAGTGAACTTCTTTAGCCCCACTATTTTTAACAGCATCATGTATAGCACGACGCTCTACTGATGTAGCACCAGATGGAGTACATACCATTACGTTTGCTTTACGAACAGAGAGTCCAATTATTTTACTTACTTTTTTCATTACCATTCGTAACATATCTGTTGTTACGTCAAAATCTGCAATTACACCATCTTTCAAAGGACGAATAACAGTTATAGAACGTGGAGTTTTACCAATCATACTTTTTGCTTCTTCACCAAACGCAATAACCTGTCTAGTCTTAGTATCCACTGCAACGACAGATGGTTCATTTAAAATTATTCCTTTATTTTTTGTATATACTAGGATATTAGCTGTACCCAAATCAATCCCTAATTCTATAGTTGCAAACATTTAGTTTCCTCCTTAAGTAACTCACTGCTACATAAGTATAGTGTATTTAGGGACGTAATCCATGTGGTACTTATTGGTAGATATCAATTATTACAGAGCGTCTTAGGGAATTAGATTTAGAGAGGGTAAGAGAAATAAGTATCTTGTAGGAGATTGTCACAGTGTTGTTATATTAGTGTAGTAAACTTGTAAACAAGTTGTTAAGTGATAACAAAAAAAGCAGTCGTCAAATGACGACTGCTTTTCTATATGTTAAAAATTATTATCAGGTTTTGGATCAATTATTGTTGCATCGCGAGAAATTAGAGCTGTTTGTAAAAAATAAACAACGAAATAAGTAACCACTGCTATAAGAACTGCAAAGCCAATCACAGTGAGTATGCCGAAAGCCATGAGAATTCCCCTTTCTACTAAGCTGTTTAATTAATTGCCTAATAGTAAGTATACAACATTTAAGAGAATCTTTACAGCGTTATTTGTGACAATCTAAAATTTGTTCAATTAAAATGCCCAGTTTCCACCACGGAAGATAGCTTCTTTAGTACCGTCTTCTAGAATGCCATCGATGTCCATTTTATCTGAGCCAATCATAAAGTCAACGTGCGTAATACTCTGGTTTAAACCGTTTTCTTCTAGCTCTATCTGTGACATTTTTTTACCGCCTTCTAAACAGAATGCATACGCGCTACCTATTGCTAAATGGTTTGATGCATTTTCATCAAATAAGGTGTTGTAGAAAAGTAAACCAGATTCAGAGATAGGTGAGCGATGTGGAACTAAAGCAACTTCGCCTAAATGCTTTGCCCCTTCATCCGTGTTTATCAATTGTTGTAATACTTCTTGACCTGCAGCTGCTTCTACTTTAGTAATGCGACCTTTTTCAAAAGTAATTTTGAAGTCTTCAATGATGTTACCACCATAGCTTAATGGTTTAGTACTAGAAACTACGCCATCTACGCCCGTTTTTAAAGGAACCGTAAATACTTCCTCAGTTGGCATGTTCGCCATGAACGTTTCGCCTTTTTCATTTACACTTCCAGCACCGCACCATAAATGGCCATTTGGAAGTTCAATTGTTAGATCTGTTCCTGGTGCAGTATAGTGCAATTTATGGTATTTCTTTTCGTTTAAATAATCAACTTTTTCATGAAGAAGGTCATCGTGTTTTGACCATGCTTCAATCGGTGCTTCAACATCTGCACGAACCGCTTTAAAAATAGCGTCCCATAAAGAAGAAACTTGTTGTTCTTCGGGTAAATCTGGGAATACTTTAGCTGCCCAAGATTTTGAAGGTGCTGCAAGAACGGTCCAACTGATTTTATCAGATTGAACGTATTGTCTGTATTTCGTTAATGCTGTTCCAGCTGCTTTTTGGAATGTAGCAATACGAGATGAGTCAATGCCTTTCAACAAGTCAGGGCTTGAAGATACGATACTCATAAATGCGGCACCTTGATCAGCTAATTGTTCACGTTCTTGTACTTTCCATGCTGGGTATTCCTCGAACGAAGCACTTGGTGCCATCTCGAAACGTGTCCGAGTTATAACGTCATCTGTCCAATCTACATAAACTTGTTTTGCCCCAACTTCATAAGCCGTTTTTGTTAAAAGTCGAACGAAATCGGGATTATCAATTGATGCAGTAATATATAGAATTTGTCCTGGTTGAATATTTACCCCAACCTTAACTGCTAAGTCTGCATACTTTTTTAGATTTTCATTAAACAATGTCATAAGGCATTCTCCTTTTTTACAAGCTCTTTCTATACTAGCAATACTTGAAGGTGTAAATCAAACGAAAAGTTAGAGAGACGAAATAATTTAAACTTGAAAACGCTATAACAAAAGTTTATGATTAAAACAAATGTTTAGAAAGGAGACTTTATGAACGAAAAAGAAAAGGCAATCATTGAGATGATTAGTCAAAATCCATTCTTGACTCAAAAAGAAATGGCAGAGGCAATAAATGTTTCGAGACCAGCATTAGCTAATTTAATTTCAGGCTTAGTGAAACAGGGGAAAATTGCTGGGAGAGCATATATATTGCAGCAAGAAAAAGAAATTCATTGTATTGGTGGAGCCAATGTAGACAATAAATATCATCTGCAACAAAATGTCCAGTTGGGCTCTTCTAATCCAGCAAATGTAACTAAAAGTGTCGGTGGTGTTGCTCGGAATATCGCGGAAAATTTAGGACGTCTTGGCCATAAGGTGCGTTTATTTACAACTGCTGGGAATGACGCGGATTGGCAAACAATTGAAGCGTCATCACAAAGTTTTATGAATTTACAATCGATTAAGCAACTTTCTAATCATACTACAGGATCGTATTCAGCTGTCATTGACCCAACAGGTGAATTGGTTCTAGCGATTGCCAATATGGATGTTTATGAGGAATTAACCCCAACTTACCTTCAGAGGTTTGACACGTTATTTAATGGATGCCCACTAGTAGTGGTGGACTTGAACTGTCCTAAAGAAACGATACAGTATATTAAAGAAATAGCACGTGAGAAAGAAATCCCATTAGCTATTGTTCCGGTCTCATCACCTAAAATGAATCGGATGCCTGATGACTTATATGGAGTTACTTGGCTGATTTGTAATCTTGATGAAGCCGACATATATTTAGAAATGAAAATCCAAACAGTAGAAGATTTTCATCAAGCAATTAAGAGGTTTCTTGAAAAAGGCGTGATAAATGTGGTAATTACAGCGGGGAGTAAGGGTGTTTTCGTTGGTTCAAAAGAACAACAAATATTTCATTTAGCAGCCCGGAAAACTTCTTCAATAGAGGATGTAACAGGTGCAGGGGACTCTTTTGTTGGTGCAACACTTCATGCTTGGTTAGATGGAATGACGATTCATCAATCCATCAAAACCGGATTATTGAACGCATCTAAAACTCTAGCATCTCCATATACAGTTAGAACTGACTTGTCAGCAGCACGTTTAACAAAAGAAATGGAGGAATATTAAATGAAACAATATTTGTCATATTCAACAGAGGTTAAAGAAGCATTAGAAACAGGTAAAGCAATAGTAGCACTTGAGTCAACAATAATTTCTCATGGTATGCCTTATCCACAAAACGTTATTACGGCTAAAGAAGTAGAACAAATTATTCGTGATCATGGTGCTGTACCTGCAACGATTGCAATTTTGGATGGTCAAATCAAAATTGGTTTGTCTGATGAAGAGTTGGAAGTGCTAGGAAATAGTAAAGACGTGGCTAAAGCTTCCCGTCGTGATTTACCATATTTGCTAGCAACGAAACAAAAAGGAGCTACAACCGTTGCGGCAACAATGATTTGTGCGGATTTGGCAGGCATTCGTATATTTGTAACAGGTGGAATTGGAGGGGTACACCGTGGTGCAGAAAATACAATGGATATTTCAGCAGATCTAGAGGAATTAGCAAAAACAAATGTAGCAGTCATTTGTGCAGGAGCAAAATCGATTTTAGACATAGGATTAACTATGGAATATTTAGAGACTAAAGGGGTGCCTGTAGTTGGTTATCAAACAGATTTTTTACCAGCATTTTATACACGTACTAGCCCGTTTTCAGTGAATTTCCGTGCTGATGATGCCCAAACTGTTGCAGCAATGTTAAAAGCAAAGTGGGAATTAAATTTAACTGGTGGAGCAGTTATTGCTAATCCGATAAGAGAAGAAGATGCAATGGATGAATCATTTATTACGGATATTATTGAAAGAGCATTGTCTGAAGCCAATGAAAACGGAATAGTTGGTAAAAACGTCACACCTTTCTTATTAGGAAAAGTAAAAGAATTGACCGAAGGAAAGAGTTTAGTTGCCAATATAGCTTTAATTAAACACAATGCGGCTGTCGGAGCAGAAATTGCGGTGGCGTTTCAAAACGACTTAAACAGATAGTAGCCTTTAGCAGTATGCCATAATTGTTAATCCAGATTACAATACTGAATTGATACTAAAAACAGACGGCCGCAATTATATCTGCGGTCGTCTGTTCTTCATTAATTTAAATTTCGTAAATCCTAAACAGGTGGCAAGTTGTAAAAGCCGATGAGGTAGATGGAAACTAATCATTTTAATATGGAAACTAGACCGTATTCAAAAATAGTGATTGGTGTTAATTTTTAAATATAAAAAATCCTCTAGTGTTTGAACTAAAGGATTTCAAGTAGTCAATCATTTACGAAGTGATCCAAGTTCAGAAGCGATGGCTTGCATTTCACTTGGACTAAACGTTGTGCGATTTTTAACCATGTTGTACAAATAGTGTAAGTCTTCGTATTGGGAATCATCAAAGTGTTCGGATTTCATTGCATCTACATTGACCATACGAAGTTTATCTTTAATTTGTTCAATCATGTATTCAACATTTTCTTGCGATGGTTGAGTTAAATTCATTTGGGACGCACGCCTGCCTTTCAAATATAATATTAATCATTTCATGCAATAGAAAAATTGTCAAATTAGAATCTGTATTAGTTTAATTTGTGAAAAGGAAGGGTATATTAAAAGACATGACTTTTGAATCTATAGGAGGTTTTATTAATGACTGAAAGTAAATTGATAAAAGGAATTTTTATTGGAGCAATCGCAGGAGCAGGAATAAGTATGTTTGATCGTGCTACAAGAGAAGATTTAAAGTATAAAATGAGAATTATGTCCTATGACGCTAAGTATTATTTGAAAAACCGCGATGATTTAAAATTAAAATTACAAGAAAAAGCGGATAAACTGCAGTCTGTTTATAATCAGTTATCTCAAGATAAACAATACTTAACAGGGAAAGTAGAAGAATTTAAAGCTCTGACCCCTCAAGTGAAAACACTAGTTCTTGATACAAAGGATGCATTCGTTCAATCTAAAGATGAATACAAAACAATTGTAAATAATGATGAAGATGATTTCATTATGCCGGTATTAGCTGAGTCCGAGGATAATAAATATTCTTAAGAAAAGGATTGATTAAATGTCGAACGCAGATAAGCCTAGAGGCAGTCATCAATCCCACTCATCAAATATACTAGATAAGGTTAAATTACTGCATCTTAAAAAGAAGGGGAAAAATAAACCTAATGATGTCACATCATTTAAAGGGTTTTTTAAAGAACTCTTGGCCCGGATTCAGAAAGTAGATGTTACAGCACTTGGTGCGCAACTCGCTTTCTTTTTTTTACTTTCCTTGTTCCCTTTACTAATTTTTATAGTAACTTTACTACCCTATTTAAATTTGCCAGAGGATCAACTGTTTAGTATTTTGCAAACTTATGCTCCAGGTCAAGTTTATACGCTTATAGATAGTACATTGGATGAGGTGTTAAGCAATCGAAACGATGGATTATTGTCAATAGGTATTCTCGCAACCATTTGGTCAGCATCAAATGGCATGAATGCAATGATAAAATCACTTAATCGATCCTATGGCCTTGAAGAAACTAGACCTTTTTTAATCGCAAGAGGAATTTCTATTATTTTTACCTTATTGCTCATCACCCTTTTTGTTGTAGCTTTAGTATTACCCGTTTTTGGTAAACAAATCGGAACTTTACTATTTACATATTTAGGCTATAAACAAGGGTTCTTAACCTTCTGGACTAGTATTAGATGGACAATTCCACCGCTAATGATTTTCGGAGTATTTATGCTGCTTTACTGGATTGCACCGAATAGGAAACTGGATATAAAGAATGTCATCCCCGGTTCTATTTTCGCTACACTAGGATGGATTCTCGTGTCATTTGCTTTCTCAGTATATGTAAGTAACTTTGCCAATTATTCTGCGACTTATGGTAGTATTGGTGGGATTATCGTATTAATGATGTGGTTGTTTTTCTCCGGCACTATTTTAATGGTGGGTGGACAAATAAATGCTGTTATGCAAGAACGAAAAGAAAAATTAGCGATGAAGAAAGCAGGAGCCGGTATTTAAATGGCCCTGCTTTTTATACGTTTCTATGAAGTAGACGTAAACCATTTAAGATGACTAGAATTGTGCTGCCTTCATGGCCAATAACACCAAGGGGGAGATTAATAATTTGAAAGAAATTACTAATTACTAATAAAGCAATTACAGTAACGGAGAAAAAGATATTTTGCTTAACGATGCGATTCATTTTACGAGACAAGTGGATTGCGTAATTAATTCGTGCTAATTCATTTTTCATAAGTACAACGTCTGCTGTTTCAAGCGCAACATCTGTACCTTCCCCCATGGCAATACCAGTTGTAGCAGTTGCTAAAGCGGGTGCGTCATTAATGCCATCCCCAACCATCCCAACGTTCCCGTATTTCGCAATAAGTTCTTTCATATGTGTCATTTTTTTCTCTGGTAAACAATCTGCAATATAGTGATCTACGTCAGCTTCTTCCGCAATTACTTTTGCTGTTCGCTCATTATCACCTGTTAACATAATTGTATAAACACCAGATTGACGTAGTAGAGCTATAGCTTTTTTCGTTTCAACACGAACAATATCACGGAGTGCAACAATTGCCATAATCCCTTCATTATTTGCTGCAAAAATAACTGTTTTACCTTGTTCTTCCAAGATAGGAGCTAAACCATTATGAAAATTCATTGCTTCATCAGACCCTACAAAACTTGGTTTCCCAACTTTCCACTCGTTTGAGCCAACAACTGCTATAATTCCCCAACCAGGTACATCTTCCATATTTTGAATAGGGAAAATAGTAACGCCTTTATTTATAGCAAATTTTAAAATGGCTTTAGCTAGAGGATGTGTGGATTGGGATTCAATACTAGCAAGTATTTCTAAAATCTCATGCTCATCTACTCCGTCACGTACAATAAAATCTGTAACTTCAGGCTTGCCTTGAGTCAAAGTTCCTGTTTTATCAAGCGCTATGGCTTTCATAGAACCTAGATTTTCTAAGTGAACGCCACCTTTAAATAATAAGCCATTTTTTGCCCCATTTGAAATGGCAGAAAGTGTAGCTGGCATAATTGAAGCTACAAGCGCACAAGGTGATGCTACAACTAGTAAAACCATGGCACGATAAAATGTTGTATTCCAATCCCAACCAAGAACAAAGTGGGGGAGGAACATCATGATTGCGACAGTAATTAGAACAACCTTCACATATTTACCTTCAAATCGTTCGATAAACTGCTGAGTAGGTGACTTCTCACTTTGAGCCGATTGGACAAGGTCAATAATTTTCTGAACCAGCGATTCACTACTAGGTTTGGTCATTTCAATTGTTAGTACACCATTTAAATTAACAGTCCCAGCAAACAAATTTTCATCTAAGTGTTTAGATACAGGAATGGATTCGCCACTAATCGCTGCTTCATCAACGGAGGAATTCCCGCTGATTACAACACTATCAACTGGAATGCGTTCACCTGGCTTAACAAGGAGGCGATTTCCTATAATTAAGTTTTTAACAAGTACACGATTTGTTTGGTCATTTGAATCGAGCAGCCAAGCTTCTTCGGGTTGTAATTTCATCAAAGCGGATAATTCTCGTTTGCTTTTGTTCATCGTGTACGTTTCTAAAGCACCACTCAAAGCGAAGATGAAAATAAGAATGGCTCCTTCTGTCCAATATCCAACAAGGGAGGAACCGATAGCCGCAAATATCATGAGTAACTCAACGTTTAATTCTCTTTTTCGAATTGTATGCAAAATTCCTTCTTTTGCTTTGGCGTACCCACCAATTAAAAAAGCGCTTAGATACAAAGATATCGATAGGGAACTTTCTTGATCTTTTCCAATAACCCAAGCTAAAATGATTAGCCCACCTGAAATAAGTGCTGCAATTAATTCGGAATGCGGTTTTAAACGAGTGAATATAGTCTCCATTCGTATGCCTCCTGATAATGAAATTCAATATCACAACCCTATAAATGTACGAAAAGCTGGCACTCCCAAAGGAATACCAGCAGTTATTAGAATTATTATTAAATTATAATCATTATAACATAGAGGATTTGTAGAAATCAATTCAATAGATTATTTATACACACGTTCACTGTATTGAGCTAATTTTTCGAGAGAAGATTTTTCTACATCTGCATGCAAACTATTCCCATGTGAATCCATTGTGACTACTGCTGTGAAGTCTTCTACGCGCAAATGCCACATTGCTTCAGGAAGGCCAAATTGCATTAAATCAACGCCTTCAACACCCTTAATACAGTTAGCATAGTATTGAGCAGCTCCACCTATTGCATTTAAGTACACGCCACCATGTTCATTAAGCGCTGCAAGTGTTTTCTTACCCATACCACCTTTACCCATTACCGCACGTATACCAAATTTTTTCATGATATCACCTTGGTAAGGCTCTTCTCGAATGGAAGTAGTCGGCCCAGCCGCTTTAATTTGCCAATTGCCATCTTTGTCTTTTAATACGACAGGGCCACAGTGATAAATGATTTGACCATTTAGGTCTAGTGGTGCATCGTGATCTGATAAGTACTTGTGTATCGCATCACGACCCGTGTACATCATCCCACTTATTTTTACTACATCGCCCACTTTTAATTTACGAATTTCTTCCTCACTAACAGGCGCACGAAGTTCGACAATATTAGTAGCAATTTCTTCAGTTGAGTCATCTTTACTTTCGTCCTTAAACTCGACTTTTTCGCCTTCTTGAAATTGCCATTGGTTAATTTCACCAGTCGTAGGATTAATATTGATTGCTAATCGACGATATGCCCAACAGTTGTATGCAACAGACACAAAGAAACTAGCTGGAATTCGATGCATTACACCAATCTTACAACCTAGTAAAGTAGCTTCTCCGCCAAATCCCATTGTTCCTATTCCAAGTGTATTCGCTTTTTCGACAGTATATTCTTCAAGTTCAGCAAGTTGTGAATCTGCATTAACATCATCAACGGAACGGAATAATTGCTCTTTTGCTAAATCATATCCTGAAGCACGGTCGCCACCGATTCCTACACCAATGAATCCAGCTGAACAGCCTTGACCTTGTGCTTGGTAGACTGAGTGAAGAATACATTTTCTAATGCCATCTAAGTCACGGCCAGCACGACCGATACCTTCAAGTTCAGTAGGGAGACTGTATTGAATATTTTTGTTTTCACAACCCCCACCTTTTAGAATAAGTTTCATCTCTATGTAATCATTTTCCCATTGTTCAAACTTTACAACAGGAACGCCTTCGCCTAAGTTGTCTCCACTGTTTTCGCCTGTTAGTGAATCCACTGCGTTTGGACGAAGTTTGGCATTTTTTGTAGCAGATACTATCGCACGTTTGATTGCCGCTTTAATTTCTAATTGGTTCACTCCAATTGGTGTTTTGATTTTAAAAGTAGGCATACCGGTATCTTGACAGATTGGTGATACCTTATCATCAGCCATTTGAATATTATTTGTGATGGTGTCTAAACTCATCGAAGCACGAGTTCCGGCATTTTCAGCTGCCTTTGCTTTACTAACTGCACGGCGTACATCCTTCGGTAAGTTCGTCGAAGTTTCGGTAATTAAATCATAAATACTCTTTTCTAAAGTTTCTAAATACATGAGAGTAAACCCCTTCCATACATTACTTAGTTTCTTTTCCATTCATCATTATACTCCTTAGAATAGAAAAAAAGGAATGGGTTTGAAAGAAAAGAGAGACGAATAGAGAAGAATCAATGATATTAATTACACTAATTAGATTAGATATAAGAAAAACCGGGTCCGTTACAACGCACTTTCTTTCGATACAGAAACAGGCATACGCTTTACGAGGCGGTTGGGAAACACCTTGTTACTTGAATGTCTCTGCATCGTAGCGCTAGCTTCGTTTCCTGCGGGTCTCATCTGATCACACTATTCATGCCGGAGTCCTATTTTTAAAGCGTAGTTAGAGCTAACTAAAAACAGGTTGAAGAAAAACTACTAGTTTTTCTTCAACCTGTTTAATTACAGCCACTTTTCTAAAATTAAAATTTATCAGTGAGAGCGGAAAGCCATTTTTGTTTATTCAAATTTTTTAAATTGGTCCATTTTTAGTTCTAAATCATCCATCATTGCAATCATACGATCAATATCTTCAAGTTCAGTTGTTTCTGGTTCAATTGAATCAAGTACTTCTAAGAAAATGTGAAGTCGTTCTTTTAAATATGTGACTTGTTTTTCTTTGTCCGAAATAGACTTGCCCATGTTGACACACCTCTCTTTTGAGTTATCGTAGCTTATATATCATCAGTTTTCAACTAAAGTAGGACTTAAGAATTATTTTCAGTTTATTTGTATTTAGAATATTGTAAATATTTAAATTACATGTTACAGTAAACTTACTTCAACAAGAGAAGGAGGCCGTAGTGAACAGTCGAAACCATCATTTAGTTAGAAGGAGGGGGTTCGAACATTTCACCGGCACAAATAGCCGTGAATTCGATCTATGGACATTCAATTGGATATTAGTAACATTTAAGGCTCAGTCAATCATCTGTTCGCAGATCATCGACTGAGCCTTTGACATTGTTATAGAAGTTCAGAAGGATCTATATAGTTAGAAGCATGCTCAGTCTAACTTGTTTTTCCGTGATTAGAATACCTAAGTAGACAACAGTGGATGATAAGTATGACCTGAATAATCTTGTTGCCCCAATATAAATTGTTGACTTCCAAATATCAAAATCTCTTTCATCTCCATTTACAGTCAATTAATCAACTTTCATTACTCCTATATGGTAGAATTGTACCGAAACAGTTGAAAAGACTTCATTTCAACCTTTACATAGGAGGTCCTTCATGAATCAATTTACAAAGATAGAAAAGAGAAGATTTTGGATTTTGGTAACCATTGTTTCCATTTCTGGTTTTTCTCAAGGGATGTTGTTACCACTCATATCCATTATTTTCGAACAAGATGGTGTTTCATCTACCTTAAACGGTCTAAATGCCACAGGTTTATATATCGGTACGATTCTCATTTCTCCATTCATGGAGCAACCGCTTCGGAGGTTTGGGTATAAACCAATTATTATCGTTGGAGGAATATTGGTTTTTATATCTTTATTATTATTTCCACTATGGAAAAGTGTTGCTTTTTGGTTTGTTTTACGGTTAATTATCGGAATTGGAGACCATGCACTTCATTTTTCAACACAAACTTGGATTACTAGCTTTTCACCTCAAGAACGCTTAGGACGTAATATTGCATTGTATGGATTGTCCTTTGGAATTGGTTTCGCCGTAGGTCCTTTATTTCTACCGCTTGTCTCCATTTATGAGGGATTACCGTTTATAGTATCAGGTATTTTATGTATATTTGCTTGGTCGCTTATTTTTTTGGTTAAAAATGATTTTCCAGGATATATGCATTCGACATCGACGATGCGGGGGACTTGGGCACGTTTTGGTGCAACTATTGGTTTTGCCTGGGTAGCATTTATTCCCCCATTTAGCTATGGCTTTTTGGAATCTAGCCTGCATGCAATTTTTCCGGTTTATGCGTTGAGAAATGAAGTAGATGTTTCTATGGTTTCAATTATTTTAGTGGCATTTTCAACCGGGGGTATTATATCGCAACTACCCTTAGGTGCTTTAAGTGATCGGATTGGCAGGAAAAAAGTCATACTCTTGGCTTTGTTTGGTGGTGCATTTTCTTTTAGTGGTGCGGCTCTTCTTGAGGGTAATATATGGACTCTTATTGGTGCGTTTTTAATCGCAGGACTATTTATCGGTTCGTCTTTTTCTTTAGGTATTGCATACATGGTAGATTTGACGCCTAAAGAATTATTGCCAACTGGGAATTTATTATGTGGGATATTTTTTAGTGTAGGTAGCTTAACTGGTCCGCTTATGGGTGGCTTCTTTTTAGAATACTTTGAGGGCTTTAGCTTCTTATGGCTTGTTTCATTATTTTTACTTACATTAAGTTTAATAAGTTTGTTAAAACCTAAGAAAGAGCATGTACAATCGATATAGTAAGTTGACGGGCGTTACGCAATAAACCACATGTTTTAGGGGGAGATTGTATTCTCTTCGCTTTAAAAAAACCTGAATCGCTCTGTAAGCGATTCAGGTTTTTTTAATATATCTAACGATGAAATATCGATGCCCTTGACAGAAAAGGACCGGGCACACTTCCCGGTTTTTCTTATTGACTGACCTTTGATCAACTATTTGTAGGGGTTTCTAACTTATTTAACTGAAAAAGAAGATTCTCCAAACTGATAACTATAATAGGGACATCTGTTTCAGCAAGAATGCACATTTTTGTTGGAATATAGTGGTTATTTACTGCTAAGTGGATGAAAAGTAGTCTTGAGTGGACGGAAAGTTATGCTGAGTGGACGAAAAGATGACATGAGTGGACGGAAAGCCGGTCTGAGTGGATGAAAAACTGATCTGAATGGATGAAAAGTTCTATTATGATGAAAAGAGTCCATTCAGAGAGTTAACGACGGGTATAAACTTGCTGCATATTTTTTAAAATATTAGAATGTATATAAAATTGATGTGCTATGAACGGTGTTAAATAATACGGAGACTAACATTCTAATATGGATTATCTATCCGTGATAACACTGATTAATGTTCTTTAGTTTCCAAGCTTAAATCGAAACTAAAAAGCAATGGTTTATATTACATAGGCGTTTGTCAGTATGACTATAAATCATTCATACGCCAGGTAGCAGAAAGAAATTACCCAACCTTAAAAAATGAAGAAAAAGGCCGAAATAGTATCTTCGGCCGCGTCTCTCTATGAATTTAGTGTCTATGCGCTCATCAACCCAAATCAACAATAGGATATATCCATTGGTTGAAGGGGCGTGTCGGACGCAAAACTGCCGAAAGATTGCCTGTAAGAAAGGGATGAGTGAAGTGAAACTTCGCTCATCCCTTTTACTTTTGAGGTTATGGTGCTGTAGATTTGCACGTCCAAAGCGACCCGGAAACCGAAGGAGATACAATTTGAAATATCCTTATTAACTAATTATATTCATTTGTATTTTCTTAAAGGACTGGGCATATTTTGCCCGATCTTTTTATTTACGTACAAGCAATGTCACGCTTTCAATTTGAGCAGTTTGTGGGAACATATCGACTGGTTGGATATATTCTATGTTGTAGATCTTACGTAACTGACTTAAATCTTTCGCTAAAGTAGACGGATTACATGAAGTATAGACAAAGCGCTTTGGTCGTACATTTAAAATCGTGTGTAACAAGCTATCCGATAAGCCAGTCCGTGGTGGATCAACAGTTAATACATCAAGTTTAAAACCTTCACGACTCCATTTAGCAATCCATTCCTCTGCAGTACCCGTTTCATAAGTAGCATGTGTAAATCCATGTTTTTCAGCATTTTTCTTTGCATCGAAAATACTATCAGCTACAATATCCATTCCGCGTACTTCTTTTGCTTGATCTGCTAACCAAAGACCAATTGTACCGACACCACAATACGCATCCACAACATTTTCGTGCCCGGTTAATGCAGCTGCAGACTTAATTTCATTATATAAATGAACAGTTTGTGTAGGATTCAATTGGAAAAAAGCACGTGCCGATAAATCAAAAGAAAGTTCACCTAACTCTTCGTGCATCGTTTTTTTGCCATGAAGAACAATTGTACGATCTCCAAAGATTAAAGAAGTTTGTTTAGGATTAACATTTTGGACAATCGAAACAATAGCGGGATCAATTGCTGCTAATTTATCAATCAGTAGTTGGCGTTTGGGCATTTCAGCAAGTGTTGTGACTAGAACTAACTGGATTTGCCCCGTTTGAATACCAGTTCTGACAACAATCGTTTTGACTAAGCCATTGTTAGTTTCTTCATCATAAATTGGGATTTTAAGTCTCTCTAGAATCCGTTTTACGGCATTTGTCACAAGTGTAGTGTGCGGATGTTGCACAATACATTCATCTATATCTAATAACTGATGTGTTCCTTCAGCAAACAGACCCGCATGTACTTTATTTCCGTCTTTTCGTACTTGAAATTGACTTTTATTACGGTAATGCCAAGGGTTTTCCATCCCAATTGTTTTACGAACATCGATATTTGATGAGATATCTTTTACATAACGTTCAAGAGATTGAACAATCATATCTCGCTTTTCAACTAACTGTTGCTCATACGTCATATGTTGCATCTGACAACCGCCACATGTTTCATAAACAGGGCAGGGAGCTTGTTGACGGTGAGGAGATGATTTTCGGATTTTAAGAATTTTCGCCTCTGAAAAGTTGCTTTTTACAACCTCAACTTGAGCTGTTACTTCTTCTCCTGGTAATGCTCCCTTAACAAAGACAACATTGCGTTTGAAATACCCAACTCCTTCGCCATTAATACCTAAGCGTTTAATGGTTAGTGGGAATTTTTGACCAACTTCTATAATGGTTTGCTGTGACAAAATGTTTTCACGTCCTTTACTACTGTTGATATCAGTATATAGGACAGATTAGTTAATGGAAAGTCAGCGGGACACCGCTATCTTTATTAACTAATTCGTCTAGCGATGAAAATGTATAGCCTTTTTCTTTAGCATCTCGTATAAAGTCAGGTAAGGCGGCTGCATTATCTGGTGACACTGTATGCATTAAAATGATAGCACCTGGGTGCAATTGTTTCATCAAATGGTTGTATGCATATTCCTTTCCTTGAGGGCGGTCAGCATGCCAATCAACAAAAGCTACCGACCAAAACATATGCCGGTAACCGAGTTCATTACCATATGCAAGGAGTTTCTCGCTGAAAACTCCTTCAGGAGGGCGAACAAAACTAGTCTTTTTCTGATCAGTTTTTTCAGCCAGTAATTGATCGAACTTTTCCCATTCTTCTTTCATTCGCGCTTCTGATAAATTAGCCATGTTCGGGTGTCCATAAGAATGGTTCCCTATTTCATGTCCATCATTTATCATTCTCTTCACTAAGTCAGTCGCGCTATCTAAATAATGACCCGTTAGAAAAAAAGTGGCTGGTACTTCTTCTTTTTTTAGAGTGTCTAAAATGGGTTCAGTATGCCCATTTTCATAACCATTATCGAACGTAAGGTATAAGGTTTTTTCGTCTGGGGATCCTTTATAATAGGCACCGTACTTTTTTAAAAGCACATCAAATGCGCTACCTGCTTGAGCTTGTTTTTCTTGTACGCCTCTTTGAAATCCCCAATTAAGTGAATCAGCAACTGCTTGAAATGGATTTAATAAAATGCCTAACGTTAAAATTGTACATGAGGCAATAACGCCTAACGAATGTTTCCACCACATAAAAACGCAACCTTCCTTTTTAAGTAGGTTGCGTTTTTTTAAAGAACTTATTCATAAATATTTTCAAGTGCATTTGTTAAATCTGGAAATGCAAATGTAAATCCGTGAGTTAATAATTTTTCAGGAATGACTCGTTGACCTTCTAAAACTAGTTGACTCTTATCTCCAAGAACGAGTTTTAAGGCAAAAGCGGGAACAGGAATCCAATGTGGACGGTTCAATACTTGGCCCAAAGTTTTACCGAATTCTTTCATTTGTTTAGGATTTGGTGAAGTCACATTAAATGGCCCTTCAAAATCATCATGTTCCATAGCAAAAAGAATCGCTTTAGCGACATCTGATACATGAACCCATGACACCCATTGATTTCCTGATCCTACTTGTCCACCAACACCCATTTTATAGGGCATTGCCATAAGAGGAAGGGCGCCATCATTCTTTCCAAGAATAACTCCAAAACGTCCAAATGCTACTCGAATCCCATACTGTTCAGCCTGGGTAGCTTTTTTCTCCCAGTCTTCCACTGTTTTCGCCAGGAAATCTGAACCACGAGCAAGTGATTGCTCTGAGTAGGTTTCGTGTTCTGACGGAGGGTACACACCGATAGCACTTGCATTTATTAGGACTTTAGGTTTTTGATCGACTTTTGCTAAAATACGGAGTACTTCATCGGTTGCATTCATACGGCTATCATAGATTTTCTGTTTTTGTTCTTCATTCCAACGTCCATCATTTATAGACGCACCAGCTAAATTAATCCACACATCAATGTTTTCAAGCTGTTCTTCAGGTTTAGCATTATTAACTAACCATTGAACCATATGTGCCGAGTCCGTAGATTGTTTATCAGAACGAGTAAGTATAAATACTTCGTGTCCTTTGTCATTTAGTAGTTTCATAATCTCTTGACCTACAAAACCACTTCCACCTGTAATTGCAACTTTCATTCTATTCCTCCTCATAAGCAGTGTTATTTGTATATTACCCGTTCTTGCTTAAGTGTACACAAATGAATCTGTATAAAATAATGTGTATACTGATTATGTAATGAATATGAGGTGAATTATGTGGCAATTATTACAAAAATAACACGTCAGAAAAATAATACCGAACGCTATAACATTTATATAGAGGAAGTTTATGCATTTGCTGTGGATGAATCGTTAATTATAAAGTATCAGTTATCTAAAAATAGAGTTTTAGAAGACTGGGAGCGGGATGAAATTGTTTTTGATGATGAAGTCCGTAAAGCATTTAACAAAGCCCTTCACTATTTAGCTTTTCGCATGCGTAGCGAATATGAGGTGAAAAAGAAACTACTCGATTTAGAATATGGAGAAGCTGTCGTTTTAGAAGCTATTCAAAAATTGTATAACTTAGGATTTTTGAATGACGTTTCTTTTTCAGAAGCTTTTCTTGAGACGCAAAAACGAGCTAGTAAAAAAGGACCTCGTGTAATACAACAAGAATTAAGGAATAAAGGAATCTCAAAATCACTCCAAGAGGAAGTGCTCAAGACGTATACTGATGAAGACCAAACTCAAATTGCACAAGGACTGGCTGAAAAAATTGCGAATCAACAATCGTCTAAAACACCAAGACAAGTAAAACAAAAAATTCAAGATACCTTATTGCGTAAAGGGTACTCATATGCCATTATAAGCAAAGTAATCGAGGGAATCGAATTTGAAACAGAACCAGATGAGTGGGAAGAAATGATTGCCAGCCAAGGAGATAAAATTTGGCGGAAAGTTACTTTGAAATTCACAGGCTATGATCGTAAAAATAGAGTCAAACAAGCGCTGTATCAAAAAGGGTTTCCTTCTGAACAAATTGACATGTATATTGAAAAAAAGGAGTTAGAAGAAGATGAGTGAAAAAAAATATAGTCAAATGAACGAAACAGAGTTACGCCAAGAAATTTCTAACTTGCTTGAAAAAGCACGTAAAGCAAGCCAACTTGGCTATGTAAATGAGTTTGCTGTATTAGAAAGAAAAGCCCTAATGGCACAAGCCTATTTAGTCGACCCTTCACAATTCATCCCTGGAGAGCTTTATCGTATTGAAGGAGACCCAGGAGTTTTTTTCCAAATAGATTATTTAAAAGGAAAATTTGCTTGGGGTTATCGTATGGGTGGCGAGAAACATGTTGAAGCTTTGCCAATTTCCATGTTAAAACAATTAAAGGAGGGGAAATAATATGCAACAACGAATTGAACAATTAGTTCAAGAGCTCGCTGAAAAAAATGAGGCTCTTTCTGCTTCAAAAGCACGCGTATGGATTGAATTACTATGGTCAGACTTCGAATCATCATACGCAAAAGCAGGTTATGATTATAAAGGTTCCGAAGTAACTGAAAAAGTAATTCGTCAGTGGATAAGTAGTTATGGAGATCGTATACATGAGTTTGTAGGAAATAATCCAAAATATGCTCATCTACTTAATGTTGACGACGATCTTATACAATAAGAAAAGTACACGACAACAATCGTCGTGTACTTTTTATTTTACGCTATAAGATACCACCATGGCTTACGTTACGTTTCACATAAGCCACCAATTACCATGAAAAGTGATCTTCCAGCATAAAAGAGGTGATAGTAAAACCCTTCAAGTCTATAAATGTTTTCACACAAAAGCATATAAATTTAGTGAGCAATGAATCCAGTATTCCCGTTATTTTAAGGAGTAAGTTCTAGTATGATACCGCTGATT
>NZ_ALJG01000314.1 GCF_000286315.1 Paenisporosarcina sp. TG20
GGAAATCATACCGGAAACCAAAATTTATACTGTGTCTTCTTTATTTCGAAAGTTCAATAGAACCACTATGAAAATGGTGCACTCCTTATTTCGATGCAACTTTTCGCACTCTGCCTACGTCAAGAAGGTGTTTCCAAATCAAAACGTGTATAATTAAATCTAGGAGGTGGGCTTGTGTTGAAGTGGATTATTCGCATTACATTCATCTTAATTGGTGGAACGCTCGGGTTACTATTATTACCGCAATTATATGAACTTATTGATTTATCCTCGAACCCGTGGCTTAACAACCCTTATGTATCTGTTTTATTAGGAGCAATCCTATTGTTTGTTCTTGCGTTATTAATGACCGATTATTTAATTGAGTTTTTAAAGTGGATGGAAAATCGATTATTGGTAGCGCCAGTAGGAGATTTATTGTTTGGAACAATCGGTCTAGTCATCGGACTTAGCGTAGCATTTCTCTTGAGCTATGCAGTGGAATCTATTCAAATACCCGTGATTACTTCCGTGTTGCCTGTTTTATTAACTATTATTTTAGGATATCTCGGTTTCCAAATTGGCTTTAAAAAGCGTGATGAGATTGGACAATTGTTTAGTGCTGGTAGGGCGACGGCGGACAAAAAGAAATTTGATGATAATAACCCACAAGCGTTACAACAAGCATCGTACAAATTACTCGATACGAGCGTTATTATTGATGGAAGAATTTCTGATATTTCGGCAACAGGTTTTATTGAAGGTGTGCTTGTTGTTCCTCAATTTGTCTTGACAGAACTTCAGCATATTGCAGATTCTTCAGACACATTAAAACGTACTCGTGGACGTCGGGGTCTTGATATTTTGAAGAGACTTCAAACGGAGCGCTCTTCAGCTTTATTGATTACGGAAGAAGACTTTGATGAGATTCAAGAAGTGGACTTGAAATTAATGCGCCTTGCTAAGAAGATGGGCGGTATGGTGGTAACCAACGACTTTAACTTAAATAAAGTGTGTGCGTTGCATCAAGTTCCAGTGCTTAATATTAACGATCTTGCGAATGCAGTGAAACCAATTGTTATTCCGGGAGAAGAAATGCATATCGTGGTCATTAAAGATGGTAAAGAACAAAATCAAGGTATCGCGTATTTAGACGATGGTACAATGATTGTTGTAGAAGATGGAAAGTCTTATATTGGTCAAGCCATTGATGTAGTTGTAACAAGTGTTCTTCAAACATCTGCAGGACGAATGATTTTTGCTAAAAGGAAGTAAGCACCTTTATTTCTAGGAAATCAAAGAGTGAATAGCTGAAGTTGAAGCTGGGAACAGTAAGCGACAACTAAATCAACTAGAGGCCGCCATTTCTGTCATATGTATGGCAGTTTGGGTGGCCTCATTTTTCATAATGAAAGAGGCGATACATGAGATGAAGTATATCGTTGTTTTACCAGCGGCAGGAAGCGGTAAGCGTATGAACGCAGGATATAATAAATTATTTCTAGAATTAAGAGGTAAACCAATTTTAATTCATACACTAGATGTTTTTGAACAGGATCCTAATTGTCTTGCTATTTGGTTAGCCGTAAAGCCTGATGAACGTAAAACCATTCAGGACATGTTAAAACAATACAACATCACGAAAGTGAAAGGAATGCCTGCAGGGGGCGACGAGCGTCAACATAGCGTCTATGCCTGTATATTAGCTGCTGGCGACGTCAGTGAACTAATCCTTGTTCACGATGCTGCTAGGCCCTTTATAGAACCATCTGTTATTACACAATTGACCCATAAGGCACATGAAATGGGGGCGGCTATTGCTGGTGTAAAGGCGAAAGATACGATGAAACGTGTCCGCAATCAGATCATTGAAGAAACGTTAGATCGCGAACAATTGTGGATGATCCAAACTCCTCAAGCTTTCCGGGCTAATATTTTAACAATAGCTCACCAACAAGCGGCAAAAGATGGATTTCTTGGTACGGATGAATCCATGTTAGTAGAGCGCATGAATATTGCTGTTCATGTAGTGGAAAGTACGTATGACAATGTCAAAATGACGACACAAGAAGATTTATTGATTGGCGAAGCCATCTTACAAAAAAGACAGTAGGAGGGAAACTAAATGTTCCGAGTTGGACAAGGGTTTGACGTACATGAGTTTGCTGAAAATCGCCCACTAATCATAGGGGGCATAACAATTCCGTATGAAAAAGGTTTAATTGGGCATTCAGATGCCGATGTTTTATTACATACAGTAACCGATGCTGCTTTAGGTGCAATTGGTGAAGGCGATATAGGCCACCATTTTCCGGATACAGATCCTGAGTTTAAAAATGCAGATTCCGCGAAACTACTTTCATACATTTGGAATATCGTTGAAGAAAAGGGTTATAGATTAGGCAATATCGATTGTACAATAATTGCCCAAGCTCCAAAAATGGCACCATACATTTCACAAATGCGTGACCGTATTGCTTTACTTTTAAACGCTGATCCATCTCAGGTGAATGTCAAAGCCACGACAACTGAAAAGCTTGGCTTTACTGGGCGAGGAGAAGGCATTGCTGCGCAAGCGACGATTTTACTCATTCAAAAATAAGCATGACTTGTGTTAAACTGAACAAAGTTTAGCACGTATTCGAGGAGGAACCTTTTATGACACTAGAAGTACGCGTACGTTACGCACCGAGCCCAACAGGCAATTTACATATTGGAGGAGCCCGTACTGCATTATTTAACTATTTATTTGCACGTCATCACGGCGGCAAATTTATCGTACGAATTGAAGATACGGACATCGCACGTAATATTGAAGGTGGAGAACTATCCCAACTTGAGAATTTAAGGTGGCTTGGCATAGACTATGATGAGTCTGTTGATATTGGTGGACCTTATGGACCATATCGTCAAATGGAACGTCTTGACAGTTATAAAAAGCATGCAGAAGAAATGCTGCAAAATGGTCATGCGTATAAATGTTTTTGTACAACTGAAGAGTTGGAAACTGAGAAGGAATTACAAAGAGCTAGAGGCCACGCTGCACCCATGTACAAAGGAACATGCCGCAATTTAACTAAAGAAGAAGTGCAAGAAAGAGAAGGACTTCCATATACTATTCGTATACGCGTTCCAAATGATGTGACCTATACATTTGAAGATTTAGTTCGTGGTTCCGTTTCATTTGAATCAAAAGACGTAGGTGACTGGGTGATCGTAAAAGCAAACGGCATTCCTACTTACAACTTTGCTGTGGTATTAGATGACTATTATATGAAAATTACACATGTTTTCCGTGGTGAAGAACATTTATCAAACACGCCTAGGCAAATGATGGTGTTCCAAGCATTAGGTTGGGAAATCCCTCACTATGGCCATATGACATTAATTATTAATGAAAGTCGAAAAAAACTTTCAAAACGTGATGAATCTATTATTCAGTTTGTTACGCAGTATAAAGATTTAGGATACATCCCTGAAGCAATGTTCAACTTCTTCGCACTTCTTGGTTGGTCTCCTGAAGGAGAAGAGGAGATTTTCTCCAAAGAGGAATTTATTAGCCGCTTTGACGTTAATCGCTTATCTAAATCTCCATCGATGTTTGATACGCAAAAATTAACATGGACGAACAACCAATACGTGAAACAAATGTCACTTGAAGAAGTAGTAGATCTTGCTTTACCTCATTTACAAAAAGCGGGTCGCTTACCTGAAACGTTAACTGAAGAACAACAGAAATGGGCTACTGGTTTAATTGGCCTTTAC
The DNA here is from genome assembly GCF_000286315.1 of Paenisporosarcina sp. TG20. Classification (GTDB taxonomy): domain Bacteria; phylum Bacillota; class Bacilli; order Bacillales_A; family Planococcaceae; genus Paenisporosarcina. The sequence goes on from NZ_ALJG01000314.1 coordinate 3,745, forward strand.
CATGAGCAAATGAGTTTTGGTGCTGAAATTACTGAGTTAACTGACCTATTCTTTAAAGATGAACTAACATATGATGAAGAAGCGTCTGCTATTTTAAATGCAGAGCAAGTTCCAGAAGTTATGGCATCATTCAAATCGCAATTAGAGCAATTAGAAGTGTTTGAACCTGCAGAAATAAAAGCAGCAATTAAGGCAGTACAAAAAGAAACGGGACACAAAGGTAAGAACTTATTCATGCCTATTCGTGTTGTTACAACTGGTCAAACGCATGGTCCGGAATTGCCGGATGCCATTTCGTTAATCGGCAAAGAAAAAGTAATTGCACGAGTAGAGAAGTACACAAAACAATAATATTGACTTTCACACATAGAGGTGTGAAAATATAGCTATCTTCAGCAAAATAGGTCAAGGGTTATTGTTGCTGTCGCTTTTACAAGCTCGGAGAATATATTTCGATGAGATAATTAAACGAAAGTTCCGTCCTGGCTTAAATTCAAAATAGTTAAAGCTTTGATGAGGAGAAGTACATAAGGCAAGCTCTTTAGAGAGGACCACCACCGGCTGAAAGTGGTCTGAGCAAAGGCACTATGGAAATGCACCTCTGAGCGCTCAGCTGAACCAACTAGTAAGCGAGCCGTGTTGTCTACGTTACAGACTCCAAGAGGGAAGGGATGAATGAAATCCTTCCAATCAGAGTGGAACCGCGCATTTATAGCGTCTCTGTCAGTTACTGACAGAGGCGCTTTTTATTTTGTGCAAGAAAAAGAGGAAGCGCGCTATTAAAGCTTTAAGCCCGCGCTGGAAAGTGCTTCATCTCAGCAAGTGAAATAGGTGATGAGACCTGTTGTTGAGCGATAAATTCTTTATCACGATATAAACAAAACAAAATAGAGCATTTTAGTCATATAGGATAGTAGGAGGCACGAATAATGTTTACTCGAATGAAAGAAGATATTGAAGTGGTATTCGAGCAAGATCCAGCAGCAAGACGTGTGCTTGAAATTGTGTTGACCTATTCAGGTTTGCATGCAATTTGGTCACATCGGATTTCACACTCACTTTATAAAAGAAAGTTTTTTTTCTTAGCGCGTGTTGTATCCCAAGTCAGTAGGTTTTTTACTGGAATAGAAATTCATCCTGGTGCAAAGATAGGCAATCGCTTTTTTATTGACCATGGAATGGGTGTGGTCATTGGTGAAACTTGTGAAATAGGAAATAACGTAACGATATTCCAAGGAGTTACACTTGGTGGAACCGGCAAAGAACGAGGCAAACGACACCCTACATTACTAGATAATGTGTTAGTTGCATCGGGAGCAAAAGTACTTGGAGCAATTACTATCGGGGAAAACAGTAAAGTTGGTGCTGGTGCGGTTGTTTTAAAAGATGTACCGCCTAATGCAACTGTTGTAGGTATTCCTGGAATGGTGGTTGTGAAAGATGGGGTAAAAGTAAATAGAAACTTGGATCATCAAGATATGCCAGATCCAGTTGGTGATAAGTGCGATATGATGGAAATGAAAATCAAAACATTAAGTGAACAAGTTACGCTATTGAGTCAACGACTTGAAAAGGAGAGAAACAAGAAATGAGCATTTATATATATAATACTTTAACGCGTCAAAAAGAGCCTTTTGTACCACTTGAAGAGGGCAAGGTGAAAATGTATGTATGTGGACCGACTGTATACAACTATATCCACATAGGCAATTCACGACCGGTTATAGTTTATGACACAGTACGCCGATACTTAACGTACCGTGGATATGATGTTAATTTCGTCTCAAACTTTACGGATGTTGACGATAAAATCATCAAAACAGCAAATGAACTTGGTGAAGAAGTATCTGAACTGACGGACCGATTTATTGCCGCATATTTTGAAGATATAAGTGCTCTTGGTTGCCAAAAGGCCGATTCACATCCACGTGTAACTGAACATATGGATGACATAATTGAATTTATCGGAGTGTTAATTGAAAAAGGCTTTGCTTATGAATCTAAAGGTGATGTCTACTACCGAACTCGGAAGTTTGAAGGGTATGGGAAGTTATCTCAACAGTCAGTGGATGAATTAAAAATTGGAGCGCGAATTGAAACGGGCGAAAAGAAAGATGATGAACTGGACTTTGCTTTATGGAAAGATGCAAAACCTGGTGAAATTTCTTGGGAAAGTCCTTGGGGAAATGGTCGCCCTGGCTGGCATATCGAGTGTTCAGTAATGGTTCGAGAACTTTTAGGGGACACGATAGATATTCATGCTGGTGGGCAAGACTTAGCGTTCCCGCATCATGAGAATGAAATTGCACAAACTGAAGCCTATACAGGAAAGCAGTTTGCTCGATACTGGATGCATAATGGGTACATCAATATTGACAATGAAAAAATGTCGAAATCATTAGGTAACTTTATTTTAGTGAAAGATATTCGTCAACAGATCGATCCACAAGTGTTGCGATTCTTTATGTTGTCAGTTCACTACCGTCACCCGATCAATTTTTCACAAGTGCTTGTTGAAAATGCCGCGAATGGCTTAGCGCGTATTAGAACATCGTATACGAACTTAACTCATCGACGGGAAGTAGCTCCTGAACTCGGTGATAACCAAGATATATGGTTACACAAGATTGAAGAAATCAGGTCGCAATTCACAACGGCAATGGACGATGATTTTAATACAGCCAATGGAATAGCTGCATTATTTGAGCTAGCGAGTTTAGGGAACTTATATTTACTAGAGAAACATACAGAAACAGCAGTACTTTCAGTTTTCATGGACACACTAAAGGAACTCGCATTTGTTTTAGGTATTGAAGTAGAAATCCAAGAAGAAATGCTAGACGAGGACATTGATGCATTAATAGAGGCAAGAATCCAAGCCAGAAAAGAAAAAGACTTTGCTCGAGCGGATGCGATACGCGATCAATTAAAAGAAATGAATATACAATTAGAAGATACCGCGCAAGGTATTCGTTGGAAGAGAATATGAACAATGAATATTCACTGCGAATTGCAGACGTAAAACAATTAAACTCACTAGCACTTGCATATATGGGAGATGCAGTTCTTGAACAAGCAATTCGTGAACATTTAATTCGGTCGGGTCGGGTCAGACCAAATACTCTGCATAAAGAATCAACCAAATATGTATCGGCGAAAGCTCAAGCATCGGTTGTCCGCGTGTTGCTTACAGAAAAGTTTTTAACGGAAGAAGAAGAAGCAGTGCTAAGACGTGGACGTAATGCGAAATCCGGTTCCGTTCCGAAAAATACAGATGTAGTGACGTATAAATATAGCACTGCATTCGAAGCTGTTCTCGGAAGTTTATACTTGTCTGGTGATTTCAACCGTGTTCGTGAGATTATTGAGAAAACTATTACCATTATAGAAACCGGAGGAGAATCGATATTGTGACTGAATTAAACAATGAAATTTTATCAGGAAAAAATTCTGTACTAGAAGCCCTTCGTTCAGGACGTGATATGAATAAAGTGTGGATTGCAGAAGGCGTTAAAAAAACAGGAATGTCTGAGATTATGGAATTGGCAAAAGAAGCGGGCATTATTGTTCAATTTGTACCGAAAAATAAAATTGAGCAATTGACTGACGGTGCAAATCATCAAGGTATTGCAGCTTCAGTGGCTGCTTATCGTTATGCTGAGATTGACGAACTATTTGACAGTGCCGCAGCTCGCAATGAAGATCCATTCTTTTTGATATTAGATGAGCTAGAGGATCCGCATAATTTAGGCTCTATTTTAAGAACGGCTGACGCAACTGGCGTACACGGGGTCATTATTCCAAAGCGTCGAGCAGTGGGACTGACAGCAGTCGTGGCAAAAACATCGACAGGTGCGATTGAGCATATTCCAGTAGTACGCGTAGGCAATTTAGTGCAAACAGTTGAAGATTTGAAAAAACGTGGTTTATGGATTGCGGGAACAGATGCTAAAGGATCAGCTGACTATCGTCGAATGGATGCGAAATTGCCACTTGCAATTATCATCGGTAGTGAAGGGAAAGGAATGAGCCGGTTGTTAACAGACAAATGCGACTTCCTTTACCACATGCCAATGGTCGGGCAAGTGACGTCTTTAAATGCATCAGTAGCGGCTGCTATTTTGATGTACGAAGTGTTGCGCAACCGTCAGCCGGTAACCTAAGATGGATATCCTGCTCGTCGATGGATACAACATTATCGGCGCATGGAAAGAGTTGCGGGCGTTAAAAACACATAAACTTAAAGATGCCAGAGACCGGCTAATTGAAATGATGTCAGAGTACAAAGCGTTTTCTGGTTGGAGGGTTATCGTGGTTTTTGATGCACATTTAATACCGGGCGTCGAATTAAAGAAAAAACAATTTGACGTTGAAGTTATTTTCACAAGAGAAAATGAAACGGCAGATGAACGCATTGAAAAACTAACAAATCAGTTAAAGACTAGACGAGATCAAGTGCATGTCGCAACCTCGGATATGACTGAACAATCTGTCGTTTTTGCCCAAGGGGCGCTGAGAATCTCAGCTCGCGAGCTAGAAATTGAGATGGACTTAGTACAAAAAAACATCGCTAAAAAAGTTAAGGCAATTCAGGAGCAAAGACCGTTTTCAAAAATTCATCTTTCCTTGGAAGTGGCAGAAACTTTTGAAAAATGGCGCAGAGGGATTAAATGAGCCGTTGACGCTATATTTCCACTTCCTGTATACTAAAGTCAAACTAGCAAATCGGCCGAGGTGATACTGTAGATGAAGAGTGACTTTGCACACATTAAGCTACATCGATTTGAAGACTTACTAGATGACGAGATTGTAGAGTTAGTCCACGCTGGCGATACGGACGCTCTAGATTTCCTAATCACCAAGTACAGATCATTTGTACGTATGAAGGCAAGATCCTACTTTTTAATAGGAGCTGACAGAGAAGATATTATTCAAGAAGGAATGATAGGTCTTTATAAGTCAATTCGTGATTTTAGAGGGGACAAGCTCTCATCATTTCGTGCATTTGCGGAACTTTGTATCACTCGCCAGATTATTACCGCTATCAAAACAGCCACACGTCAAAAGCATATTCCCCTTAATTCGTATGTTTCGTTGGATAAACCGATATATGATGAAGATTCAGACAGGACATTAATGGATATGATTTCAGGAACCGTCAATGAAGATCCAGAACATTTAATGATTCATCGTGAGGATTTCAGCAATATGGAAGAAAAAATGGATGAAATTCTAAGTGATTTGGAACGTCAGGTTTTAGCTTTGTACTTAGATGGGCAGTCGTATCACGAAATTTCCGAAGAATTAAACCGTCATGTAAAATCAATTGACAACGCATTGCAACGAGTGAAGCGAAAACTCGAGCTCCACATCGAAATTGGTGGTGTCCGTTAAACCGCTTAATTTGGCTGTTGTTGACAGTCTATACACAAAATGATAGTCTTTAAAAAGACAAACGCTATTTTTAAACGTATAAAATGACTTAAGAATAGTCTTAGAATTTGTGTTGTTGCCACTGCTACTGAACTATACAATCTTTCTTCTAAAAAGAAGGGGTAAATGAATGTTTGGAACTGACGGCTGTTTGTGGTGGTAGAAAGCGACAAACTGTTATAAACAAACGTTTTAAGTATAAACATAGATAATTTTCACTCGGAGGGTTAAATTAGAATGACTAATATTGTTGGGTTTTTTGGTGATGTTGTCAAGGAAATGAGAAAAGTTAGCTGGCCAAAGCGTAAAGAATTGACTCGCTATACAATCATTGTTCTTTCGACGGTCCTTGTTATGGCAGTGTATTTCTCAATCGTTGATTTAGGAATTTCAGAAGCATTCCGCTGGTTCATTGCACTGTAATTTGATAACAGATAGTTTGTTGAAAATAGCCCGTTAGAGACTGAAAACGGGTTATTTCATGTGTCTAAGAAATGGAGGGACGGACGAACAGTCCTGCAACTTATGGAAAAGAATTGGTATGTTGTTCACACGTATTCCGGATACGAGAATAAGGTAAAAGCAAATCTTGAAAAGCGTGTCGAAACAATGGGTATGTCAGATTTAATTTTCCGCGTTATTATTCCGGAAGAGGAAGAAACTGATTTTAAAGATGGTAAAAAACGTACTGTAATGCGTAAAACATTCCCTGGGTATGTCCTGGTAGAGATTGTAATGACAGATGATTCTTGGTACGTTGTGCGTAATACGCCAGGAGTAACTGGTTTTATAGGATCTTCAGGTGGAGGCGCGAAGCCTACTCCATTGTTACCAGAAGAAGTAGAATTCATCTTAAAACAAATGGGTATGACAGAGCGTAAACATGAAGGACAATATGCAGTTGGTGAGATGGTTGAAGTACTAGAAGGACCATTTGCGCACTTCCAAGGAAAAGTGGAAGAAATTGATGATGCTAAAGGCAAATTGAAAGTTTCCGTCGACATGTTTGGACGCGAAACGAAGATGGAATTAGATTACGATCAAGTCATCAAAATGTAATTAAGAAAAGCGGAAAGCGCCACTATAGCTCGACACCGGCGCTGGAAGAACCGATGCGAAAGTCTGCTTTCGCCAGAGGGTCTGAAGCTTAGGTGCGTGCTGGCGCTTGGAGCTAGACATAGCTAATTTTGAACTCAATAAGATACCTATCAAAATTCATATTACAAAAGTTTTTAAAAATTTCACTTGATTATACTTTGGAAAAATGGTATTATTTCAAAGGTCAGACTGATTTTATGAAAGTCTGCAAAAAATTAGCTTACGTTCAGCTTATAGCTGACAGACAGATATTGAGTGGGAGGGGTAACCCTATTACCACATCACGGACTTAAGGAGGTGTGTCTCGTGGCTAAAAAAGTTGTTAAAGTCGTAAAGTTACAAATTCCTGCTGGTAAAGCAAACCCAGCACCGCCGGTTGGTCCAGCATTGGGTCAAGCAGGTGTTAATATTATGGGATTCTGTAAAGAATTCAACGCACGTACGGCAGATCAAGCTGGACTAATTATCCCAGTTGAAATTTCTGTATTTGAAGATCGTTCATTTACATTCATTTTAAAAACTCCACCCGCAGCAGTATTACTTAAAGTGGCTGCTGGAATCCAGTCTGGTTCTGGTGAACCAAACCGCAAAAAAGTTGCAACGGTGAAGCGTGATAAAGTTCGTGAAATCGCTGAACAAAAAATGCCAGACCTAAACGCAGCATCAGTTGAAGCAGCAATGTTGATGGTTGAAGGTACTGCGCGCAGCATGGGTATTGTTATAGAAGACTAATCCCTGATGATGCATTTGTTTTGAAGGGTTGCGATTGTCTTAAGGACACGCAGCCCTTATTCGTGGGAGGTTAAATCCGTTAAAACCACAATCAAGGAGGACATTTTAAAATGGCGAAAAAAGGTAAAAAGTTGCAAGATGCAACGAAATTAATAGATCGTACTAAATTGTACTTAGCTCCAGAGGCAATTGAACTTGCTAAACAAACGAGTGTAGTTAATTTTGATGCAACGGTTGAAGTAGCATTTAAATTGGGTATCGATACACGTAAGAATGACCAACAAATCCGTGGGGCAGTAGTACTTCCAAACGGAACTGGTAAAACTCAACGTGTTTTAGTTTTCGCAAAAGGCGAAAAATTAAAAGAAGCAGAAGCTGCGGGCGCTGATTACTTTGGTGATACAGAGTATATCAACAAAATCCAAGGTGGATGGTTTGACTTCGATGTAATCGTAGCTACTCCAGACATGATGGGTGAGGTTGGTAAACTAGGTCGTGTTTTAGGACCAAAAGGCTTAATGCCAAATCCTAAAACAGGAACTGTAACATTCGATGTAACTAAAGCAATCGGAGAAATCAAGGCTGGTAAAGTTGAATACCGTGCTGACAAAGCTGGTATCATTCACGCACCAATCGGTAAAGTTTCTTTCGATAATGAAAAGTTAGTTGAAAACTTTTTAGCAGTATTTGATATCGTTCAAAAAGCTAAGCCAGCGGCAGCTAAAGGGACGTATATGAAATCTGTAAACATCACAACAACAATGGGTCCATCTGTAAAAGTGGATTCTACAAACGTAAAAGTTAACAAATAGTATTGACAGTTATAAGTCTATCTGTTAAGATGGATTTTGTTGTAAATAATTTATTTGTACCGTAGACAGTAGGGGCGACTTGTCGCATAATGATCCTACCGAGGACATGCATTCTGAATCTTTTTAAAGATGACGTTTCAGCCCTTGTGTCTATATATAGACGCAGGGGCTTTTCTTTTGGCGGTATAAGTGACTCATTCTATTTAGGAGGTGTCCAGATGAGCAAAGCAATCGAGGCAAAAAAAGTTCGAGTTGAAGAAATTACGGAAAAGTTCAATAATGCAGCAACTGCAGTAGTAGTTAACTATCGTGGTTTAACTGTATCTCAAGTAACTGATCTTCGTAAGCAACTTCGAGAAGCTGGCGTTGAACTTAAAGTATACAAAAATACGATGGTTCGTCGTGCAACTGAAGAAGCAGGTCTTGCAGGCTTGAAAGAGAGTCTTACAGGTCCAAACGCAATTGCGTTTTCAACAGAAGACGTAGTAGCGCCTGCGAAAATTCTTAACGATTTCGCTAAAAAGAACGAGCTACTTGAAATCAAAGCTGGTGTGATTGAAGGCGTAATCGCAACTTCTGATGAAATCAAAGCACTTGCAGAACTTCCTTCTCGCGAAGGTTTGTTGTCAATGCTATTAAGCGTTCTTCAAGCTCCAATGCGCAATTTCGCGCTTGTTACAAAAGCTGTTGCTGAACAAAAAGAAGAGCAAGGCGCGTAATTTATTACACGTCTTAGCTATTGATTTAATGCTGGATTTAAAACCCAGACAAAATTATTCCTATTAGGAGGAACATACAATGAACAACACTCAAATCCTTGAAGCAATCAAAGGTATGACAGTTCTAGAATTAAACGACTTAGTAAAAGCAATCGAAGAAGAATTTGGCGTAACAGCTGCTGCACCTATGGCTGCTGCTGGTGGCGGTGCTGCTGCTGTTGAAGAAGAGCAAACTGAATTTGATGTAGTACTTACTGCTGTTGGCGATGCAAAAATCAAAGTAATCAAAGCAGTTCGTGAAATCACTGGTTTAGGTCTTAAAGAAGCTAAAGAAGTTGTAGATAACGCTCCTAAAGCTATTAAAGAAGGCGTTACTAAAGAAGAAGCAGAAGAAATGAAAGCTAAACTTGCTGAAGTTGGCGCTACTGTAGAAGTTAAGTAATTTTTATCAATAGGTAATGGAAAGCTCGTCAGTTAACGGCGGGCTTTTTCTTCATCTTCATTTAGATAAAGGTTGGAGGGTTCCCGATTGGCTGAACATTATTATTCAAAAAAACCTCAAACGGAAAGTAAGCCTAAATCATGGAGTTCAACACTACGTGGTGAGTTATACCATTTTGTAACCGATACAGGGGTTTTTAGTAAAAGCGAGGTAGATTTTGGATCCCGTATATTAATTGATACGTTTGTAATGCCAGTGACTGATGGACCTGTTTTGGATGTGGGTTGTGGGTACGGGCCTATTGGGTTATCCATCGCTAAGAATGAAATAAATCGGACAATTCATATGGTCGATATTAATGAACGTGCAGTTCAACTTGCGCATAAAAATGCGGAAGGTAACGGGATACAAAATGTGCGAATCTACGAAAGTGATGGGTTATCCGGTGTTACGGAAACTGATTTTGCTGCAATTTTAACAAACCCACCAATTCGTGCGGGAAAACAAACGATTTTCAGTTTTTATTCAGATGCTTATTCGAAGTTATCTGTTGGTGGAGAGTTTTGGGTTGTTATTCAGAAGAAACAAGGAGCTCAATCAACTTTTAGTCGATTAGAAGAAATTTTCGGTCAAGTTGAAGTAGTCGAAAAGGTAAAAGGTTACTGGATCATAAAGTCTGTGAAAATCAAAGAATATTGACTTGACAAAATCGCTATGATATTATAACAAAATGTAGAAATATTATTTTGCGATTGTATGCCCTTTTGTATAAAGGTTGTTTAATAGTGGGTATACTTACCATGAATAATTGTAGTTTAACCGAAAATGAGCTCTTTTTGAACTCGTTTCTTTTTTGTCTTTTCGATATCATACACTAAATATGAATTATCGGAAAGTCCTAATATTGCTTTATTGAGGGGTGAATGAGTTGGCAGGTCAACTAGTTCAATATGGACAACACCGTGAGCGTAGAAGTTTTGCTCGTATTAAAGAGGTACTGGAACTACCGAATTTAATTGAAATTCAAACAGTATCTTATGAATGGTTCTTGGAAGAAGGTTTGCGTGAAATGTTCCGCGACATTTCTCCTATTGCAGACTTCACGGGTAATCTTTCACTCGAATTCATCGATTATACTTTAGGAGATCCTAAGTATCCAGTCGACGAATCGAAAGAACGTGACGTAACATATGCGGCACCACTACGTGTAAAAGTGCGTCTTCATAACAAAGAAACAGAAGAAGTGAAAGAACAAGATGTCTTCATGGGTGATTTCCCTCTAATGACAGAAACAGGTACTTTCGTAATAAACGGTGCTGAACGTGTAATCGTTTCTCAACTAGTCCGTTCGCCTAGTGTTTACTTCCATGATAAGACGGATAAAAATGGTAAAAAAGGCTTTGGTGCAACGGTTATTCCTAACCGTGGTGCATGGTTAGAGTATGAAATTGATGCAAAAGACGTTGTTTATTGTCGTATCGATCGTACTCGTAAATTACCTGTAACTGTTCTATTACGTGCACTTGGTTTTGGTTCTGACCAAGAAATTATCGATCTTATTGGTGATAACGAATACCTACGAAACACTCTTGAAAAAGACCATACTGAGAGTGTAGATAAAGCATTGCTTGAAATCTACGAACGTCTTCGTCCAGGAGAGCCGCCTACAGTAGAGAGTGCGAAAAATCTATTGTATTCACGTTTCTTTGACCCAAAACGCTATGATTTAGCAAATGTAGGACGCTATAAAATGAATAAAAAACTGAATATCAAAAACCGTTTACTTAATCAAATACTTGCTGAAACGTTGGTTGATCCAGAAACTGGTGAGATTTTAGCAGAACAAGGTGCAGTGATTGACCGTCGTTTACTCGATCGTTTAATTCCACATCTTGAGAACGGGATAGGTTTTAGTACTACTTCTCATGTCGGTGGCGTTTTAGATGGCGATATTACACTGCAAACAATCAAAGTCTATGCACCGAAAAGTGAAGCGCAGCAAGAAATTAATGTAATTAGTAATGCGTATGTTGAAGATGCTATTAAAAACATCACACCTGCAGACATTATTTCTTCTGTTAGTTACTTCTTTAATCTACTTCATAACGTCGGATTTACAGATGACATTGATCATCTTGGAAATCGTAGATTACGTTCAGTAGGTGAATTATTACAAAACCAATTCCGTATTGGTCTTTCTCGTATGGAACGTGTTGTTCGTGAGCGTATGTCTATCAATGACAAAGAGTCAATTGTTCCACAACAATTGATTAATATCCGTCCTGTTATTGCGTCAATGAAAGAGTTCTTTGGTAGTTCTCAGTTATCTCAGTTCATGGATCAAACGAATCCTTTAGCTGAATTAACACACAAACGACGTCTATCAGCATTAGGACCCGGTGGTTTAACTCGTGAACGTGCGGGCTTTGAAGTACGTGACGTACATTACTCTCACTATGGTCGTATGTGTCCTATCGAAACTCCTGAGGGACCTAACATTGGACTAATCAACTCACTTTCAAGTTATGCGAAAGTGAATAAGTTCGGATTTATTGAAACTCCTTACCGTCGCGTTGATCATGAAACTGGTCTTGTAACATCTCGCATTGATTATTTAACAGCTGATGAAGAAGATAACTATGTAGTAGCACAAGCAAATGTTCGTCTTTCTGATACTGGTGAGTTTGTCGATGAAGAAGTTGTAGGTCGTTTCCGTGGAGATAACACGGTATTTAAACGTACTTCAATCGATTATATGGATGTATCTCCAAAACAAGTAGTATCTGCTGCAACTGCCTGTATTCCTTTCTTAGAAAATGATGACTCCAACCGTGCTTTAATGGGTGCAAACATGCAACGTCAAGCAGTTCCATTATTAAACCCTGAAGCTCCTTTTGTGGGAACAGGAATGGAACATGTGAATGCACGTGATTCTGGAGCTGCTGTTACTGCTAAGTATGTAGGTATTGTTGAGCATGTAGAGGCAAGAGAAATCCGAGTTCGTCGTATCGAAGAAATTGATGGCAAAGAAGTTAAAGGCGATTTAACAAAGTATAAATTACAGAAATTCACTCGTTCAAATCAGGGGACTAGCTATAATCAACGTCCAATTGTTGCTGTTGGAGATCGAGTGAACCCATTGGATATTCTTGCCGATGGTCCTTCTATGGAACGTGGAGAGATGGCACTTGGACGTAATGTTCTTGTTGCGTTCATGACATGGGAAGGTTACAACTATGAAGATGCTGTAATCATGAGTGAACGCCTTGTAAAAGATGATGTTTATACATCTGTTCATATTGAAGAATATGAATCAGAATCTCGTGATACGAAACTTGGACCTGAGGAAATTACACGTGATATTCCAAACGTCGGTGAAGAAGCACTTCGTAACTTGGATGAACGTGGAATTATCCGTATCGGTGCAGAAGTTCGCGATGGTGATATTTTGGTAGGTAAAGTAACACCTAAAGGGGTTACTGAACTAACAGCTGAAGAGAGATTGTTACATGCTATCTTTGGTGAAAAAGCCCGTGAAGTTCGTGATACATCGTTACGTGTACCTCATGGTGCGAACGGTATTATCCTAGACGTGAAAGTTTTCAACCGTGAAGACGGTGACGAACTTCCACCTGGTGTAAATCAACTTGTTCGTGCGTATATCGTGCAGAAACGTAAAATTTCTGTAGGGGATAAAATGGCTGGACGTCATGGTAATAAAGGTGTTATCTCACGTATTCTTCCAGAAGAAGATATGCCATTTATGCCAGACGGTACCCCTGTTGATGTAATGCTTAACCCGCTTGGGGTTCCTTCACGTATGAACATCGGTCAAGTACTAGAGTTACATTTAGGGATGGCCTCTAGAAGTCTTGGTATTCATATGGCTTCACCAGTATTTGATGGTGCCAATGAAGCGGATGTTTGGGATACAATGGAAGAAGCTGGCATGAACCGTGACGGTAAAACGACACTATATGATGGCCGTTCTGGTGAACCTTTTGACAACCGTGTATCTGTCGGAATCATGTATATGATTAAGCTAGCGCATATGGTTGACGATAAGTTACACGCTCGTTCTACTGGACCTTACTCTCTAGTAACGCAACAACCTCTTGGTGGTAAAGCGCAATTTGGTGGACAGCGTTTCGGTGAGATGGAGGTTTGGGCACTTGAGGCATACGGTGCTGCATATACACTGCAAGAAATTTTAACAGTTAAATCCGATGATGTAGTAGGACGTGTGAAAACATACGAAGCTATTGTTAAAGGAGAAAGCGTACCACAACCAGGTGTTCCTGAATCTTTCAAAGTATTGATTAAAGAGCTTCAAAGTCTAGGTATGGACGTTAAGATGTTATCAATCGATGATGAAGAAATTGACTTACGTGATTTGAATGATGAAGACGATTTACAACCAGCTGATGCGCTCAATATTCTCCCAATGACGGAGAAATCACCAGTAACTTCAGTCGAGTAAAAAGTACCGATTCAATAATATAAATTTGTATAAAGAGAGAAATAAGGACAGGTCTTGACCTGTCTGCATTTCCATTTCCATTATTTTATTTCAAAATTTATCTGCCTGAGCTAAGTGGATAAAGTCTTTAATAGACCCAGACTAAGGGAGGTAGGCTCCTTGATAGACGTAAATAATTTTGAGTACATGAAGATTGGTTTAGCATCTCCAGACAAGATTCGTTCTTGGTCTTATGGTGAAGTAAAGAAGCCTGAAACAATCAACTACCGCACACTGAAACCTGAAAAAGATGGTTTGTTCTGTGAACGAATTTTTGGTCCAACAAAAGACTGGGAATGTCATTGTGGAAAATATAAACGTGTTCGCTATAAGGGCGTCGTTTGTGATCGTTGTGGCGTTGAAGTCACACGTTCAAAAGTGCGTCGTGAGCGAATGGGTCATATTGAACTAGCGGCTCCTGTAACACATATTTGGTATTTCAAAGGAATCCCAAGTAGAATGGGACTGATTTTAGATATGTCTCCTCGTTCTTTAGAAGAAGTTATTTACTTTGCTTCTTATGTAGTTGTAGATCCTGCAAATACACCTTTAGAGCGTAAACAATTATTATCTGAGAAAGAATATCGTGCATATCGTGAAAAATATGGCAAGAAATTCTATGCAGCAATGGGTGCCGAGGCAATTAAACGTCTACTTCAAGATCTTGATCTTGAAAAAGAAACAGAAGTGCTGAAGGAAGAACTTAAAACTGCATCAGGTCAGCGCCGAACGCGTGCAATTAAACGTTTAGAAGTAGTTGAGTCATTCCGTAATTCTGGTAATAAACCTGATTGGATGGTTTTAGATGTCATCCCAGTAATACCACCAGAAATACGTCCGATGGTTCAGTTAGATGGTGGCCGTTTTGCAACTTCAGATTTAAATGATTTGTATCGCCGTGTTATTAACCGTAACAATCGCTTAAAACGTTTACTTGATCTTGGTGCGCCAAGCATCATTGTTCAAAATGAAAAACGAATGTTACAAGAAGCAGTAGATGCAATGATTGATAATGGTCGTCGTGGTCGTCCAGTTACCGGTCCTGGTAACCGTCCGTTGAAATCACTTTCACATATGTTAAAAGGTAAACAAGGTCGTTTCCGTCAAAACTTACTTGGTAAACGAGTAGACTACTCTGGTCGTTCGGTTATCGTAGTAGGTCCAAACTTGAAAATGTATCAATGTGGTCTTCCTAAAGAAATGGCGATTGAACTATTTAAACCATTTGTTATGAAAGAACTTGTTGAGCGTGGTTTAGCTCACAACATTAAGAGTGCAAAACGAAAAATTGAACGTATGCATACTGAAGTTTGGGATGTATTAGAAGATGTAATTAGGGAGCATCCGGTTTTATTAAACCGTGCACCAACACTTCACCGTTTAGGTATTCAAGCATTCGAACCTACATTAGTAGAAGGTCGTGCAATTCGTCTTCACCCACTAGTTTGTACAGCTTATAACGCTGACTTTGATGGAGATCAAATGGCGGTTCATGTTCCTTTATCAGCAGAAGCGCAAGCTGAAGCTCGTTTACTAATGCTAGCTGCACAAAACATTTTGAACCCGAAAGATGGAAAACCGGTTGTTACACCATCTCAAGATATGGTTTTAGGTAACTATTATTTAACACTTGAGCGTGAAGGTGCAACAGGTGAAGGTTCTATATTCTACGGTCCAAATGAAGCGATAATCGCTTACCAAAATGGGCATGCACATTTGCATACACGTATTGCAATAGCAGCAAATTCATTGGGTAACCAAACTTTCACTGAAGAGCAAAACAAAATGTTGTTATTGACTACAGTGGGTAAGGTACTTTTTAATGAAATTTTACCTGATACATTCCCGTACATTAACGAACCTACGGACTTCAACCTTCAAGTTGAAACTCCGTCTAAATATTTTGTTCCAACAACAACAAATGTGCCAGAACACATTGCACAAATGGAAATTATATCACCGTTTAAGAAGCAAATTCTTGGAAACATCATTGCTGAAGTGTTCAAACGTTTCCATATTACTGAAACGTCAAGAATGCTTGACCTTATGAAAAATCTTGGTTTCAAATACTCTACTAAAGCTGGAATAACAATCGGTATCTCTGATATTGTAGTACTTCCAGACAAAGGTAAAGTGTTGGAAGAAGCTCAAGATAAAGTAGATAAAGTATTGAAGCAATTCCGTCGTGGTTTAATTACAGAAGAAGAGCGCTATGATCGTGTTATTTCTTACTGGAGTGCTGCAAAGGATGTTATTCAGGCAAAACTAATGAAATCCTTAAATAATTTAAACCCAATCTTCATGATGAGTGATTCTGGTGCACGTGGTAACGCATCTAACTTTACTCAACTTGCTGGTATGCGTGGTTTAATGGCCAATCCGGCCGGTCGAATTATTGAGTTGCCAATTAAATCATCATTCCGTGAAGGATTAACGGTTCTTGAATACTTTATTTCGACGCATGGTGCTCGTAAAGGTCTTGCGGATACAGCACTTAAAACCGCTGACTCAGGTTACTTAACACGTCGTTTAGTAGACGTTGCTCAAGACGTTATTGTTCGTGAAGATGAATGCGGAACAGACCGTGGCTTACTGATCGGTGCTTTAATGGACGGAACAGAAGTTATTGAAGGTTTTGATGAACGTATTGCTGGTCGCCATACTCGCAAAACAATTTACCATCCAGTAACGAAAAAAGTTATTTTGGCAAAAGATGGTTTAATTACAGAAGACGTAGCTCGAATTATCTTAGATGCTGGAATTGAAGAAATAACCATTCGTTCAGCATTTACATGTAATACGAAACACGGAGTATGTAAAAAATGTTATGGTACTAACTTAGCAACTGGTGAAAATGTTGAAGTTGGGGAAGCAGTTGGTATTATTGCTGCTCAATCAATTGGTGAGCCAGGTACTCAGTTAACAATGCGTACATTCCATACAGGCGGAGTTGCCGGAGACGATATTACACAAGGTCTTCCGCGTATTCAAGAAATATTTGAAGCTCGTCATCCTAAAGGTCAAGCCGTTATTTCGGATATTACAGGGATTGTCTCTGCGATTGAAGAAATTCGTGAAGGTCAAAAAGAAATCACAATTCAAGGTGATGTTGAAACACGTAAATACCTCACACCTTATAATGGTCGTTTAAAAGTTCAGCTGGATGACGCTATTAAACGTGGTGAAGTATTAACTGAAGGTTCAATAGATCCAAAAGAATTGTTAAAAGTCAAAGATGTTTCAACTGTGCAAGTATACTTATTGAAAGAAGTTCAAAAAGTATACCGTATGCAAGGAGTAGAAATCGGAGACAAACATATCGAAGTAATGGTTCGTCAGATGCTTCGTAAAGTACGTATAATCGAAGCTGGTGAAACTGAATTATTACCAGGTTCATTACTCGACATTCACCAATTTGCAGAAGCGAATAAAGAAGCTGTGTTAAGTGGGAAAATTCCTGCAACATGTCGTCCTGTTATTCTTGGTATAACGAAAGCGTCTCTTGAAACTGAATCATTCTTATCGGCTGCATCATTCCAAGAAACTACGCGTGTATTAACCGACGCGGCAATTAAAGGGAAACGTGATGAATTACTAGGCTTGAAAGAGAACGTAATTATTGGTAAACTTGTACCAGCAGGTACGGGTATGCAACGTTACCGTCAAATTAAAATTGTTGATCAAAAGAAAACCGAAGCTGAAGTGGCATTGAGTGTAGAATAATTACAACCTATACTTGAGGGGGTTCAATTAACCAACCCCCTCAAGTAATTATGGCTATCTTTACAGGCTAGACTATATCTCCGTTTCACACATAAAGA